>CAYLJQ010000363.1:0-7112 GCA_964383955.1 uncultured Heliomicrobium sp.
GCATTGACCGCCAAAAAGCGTTTTGGCTTGAAGGGCACATTGTCTTTGCTGAATCCAGCCGGTTTGCCGTCGGCTCCAACATAAGCGCGCAGGAATGTGAAATCGCCGCAATGGCGCGGCCATTCAAAGTTATCCGGGTCGCCGCCAAAATATCCAATGGATTTGGGCGGCGCGTAGGCGATGCGAATGTCGCGAACAGTCAGGTAGGTGTACAGGAAGTATTGCAACCCGCTGGTGGCTTCGATGACCTGCGTGCGAATGCCGTCTTTGTCGCGTCCGGCCAGCGCGGTTTTTTGAATTTCTCCACGTTTAGCAGCCAGCGCGGCGTCGCGCTGTTCGGGTGTCATTTCAGGCTTGGCGGCGGACAACACTTCGGCAGTGACGTCTTTGAACTCCTGCAGGATCGAAACGGTGTAACCCTGCGCGGGAATTTCTTCGGCACGCGCTTTGGCCAGAAAGCCGTTGTTGATGTAATCCTTTTCGGTCGTGCTGGCGCGCGTGATGGCGGCGAAGGCGACGTGATGGTTGGTCAGAATCAAGCCTTCCGGCGAAACGAAAGAACCGGTTCCCCCCGCGCTGATTTGCACGATGGCGTCTTTCAGGCTGGCTTGCGTGGTGCTGTAAACGTCTTCGGGTTTCAGTTCAAAGCCGCGCTTTTTCAACTGCGCCAACGGCAATTTGGAAAGCGAATCCGGCAACCACATGCCTTCGTCGGCAAACGAGGCAAAGGGTGAAAACACCAGGGTAAAAAGTAACAACGATACGGTTAGCGTTTTTCGAAACATCGAATCTCCTTTTCGGTAGCTGGAAAACCAACCACGGATAAACACGGATGAACACAGATTGATTTCGGCAAGGAACAAAATGAAACCATCTGTGTTCATCTGTGTTCATCTGTGGTTTCAGGCACTTATCTTTGGCGCAGAAATTCTGCACGGTTCATTTTTAACAGCCTACAGGCCGCTTCGTAAACAGCCTCCTCGGAAATTAACCCAACGTGAGACGCCCGAACGTGTTCGCAGCGGCTACTCAAAATGTCCATTGAGGAATGTTTTACAAAAGTTGAGATTGCAACGACCGGCGCTCCGGCGGCTGCCGCTACATGAGCCGGGCCGCTATGATTGGCAACGAATAAACTCAGGCGTGCAAATGCTGAAACCAGTTCTGGAATTTTAGGCGATTGCATGGGGATGGCGCGTTTGGCTGGCAACTGGGAAACAACTTGTTTGGCCAAGCCGCGTTCCTGCGGTCCGGCGAAAACCAGAACCCGCGCATTGAAGTTGTGAATCAGGCGCGAACCAATCGAAACAAATCGCTCAATCGGCCAGCGATGTTGGATTCGCCCGGCTCCGGGATGAATGCCGACCAGCAATTCGCCAAACCCAACGCCATGTTTGTTTAACAGCTTTTCAATTTGTTCGTCGGCAGCGCGGTTGGTCGTCAATCTGGGTTCGGATTCAATTGGCCGAACACCCAGCGGTTCCAGTTTCTTCAGGTATTCGTGGGCGAGGTGCGTCAGTTCGGGCGCTTTTTGAGAAACGGTTTGCGTCAGTTGTTCCAGGAGTCCGCTCAATCCTTTATTCGAACCTTTGACCGCTTTCAGCTTTTCAGTCGGATTGGCGAAGTTCAACACCGCACTGCCTTCGGTGTTGGTTTTGAATTCTATGGCCAGGTCAAAATTGGTATGACGAAGCTCGCTAAGAGCTTTCGTGCTGCGGAAAAATGCAGTCGGTTTTAACCATTCAGCGTGTCGAAATCTGCCGACCGTTAAGACTTCGTCGGCGCACCCTGCCAGCCGAATCAGGTCCGCTGCTGTTGCGCTGGCTGCGACGGTAATGCGCGAATCCGGCAATTGTGATCGTAACGAACGCAGCGCAGGTAGCGCCAAGGTTGTTTGCGCTAATCCGGCAACATGAATGACCAGAATGTGTTGAGCCTGATAAGGCATTTAAGTCATTTCACCGGCCAACGAACCTCCGTGCGGAAGCGGCACCGTCAGCATGACGGCTGCTCCGCCGCGGGGAGCGTTGCAGATGACTACTTCGCCGGAAAAGGGCAGCGCACGTTCCCGCATCCCTAAAATTCCCAGCGAACAGGATTTGTTGATTTGTTCGGAAGAAATTCCCTTGCCGTTGTCTTGAACGGTCATCAACAGCTTTTCATCTTTGCGGTTCAGGGTGACTTCAACTTCAGTCGCTTCGGAATGGCGCAGCACATTGCTCAGACTTTCCTGGAAAATGCGAAAAATCGCCGTCGCCAAACTGTCATCAAGGTGTTTGTCGTCAAAGTCGGCATCTATGTAGCACAAAATACCGCTTCGGCTTTGAAACGTTTCGGCCTGCCATTCCAGGGCGGCTACCAAGCCAAGATTGTCCAGCACACTGGGACGCAATTCCGTTGCAATGTCCCGCATCGCAAACATGATGCGATCCGTAAGAGCCATCATTTCCCGGGTTCGCGGCAGCAATTGCTGTTGAGTGTGTTGAAGCTCTTTGTCCAGCAGCTTGATTTCAATTTTTAGCCCGGCCAGCACCTGGCCGATTTCGTCCTGAATTTCGCGTGCAATCGCGGTGCGCTCTTCTTCACGCACCAAGTTCAACCGCACGGCCAGGTCATGCAGTTGTTGGTTGTATTGCTTCAGATGTTCTGCGGCGCGGCGGCGTTCTTTCAGCACACAATCAAGCCCCACAATCGCCGCCACCGTGGCGGCGCCCAGAACCAATCCGGAAAATTCCGAAACTGGTCCCGGCCAGGGCACAAAAAGAGGCAGCCCGATTACTGAAATGATAAGACGACGAACCGCAATGAGTCCCAATGCCACCGCCAGCAAAACAAACCGCCAATCCCTTTCGCGCCTAGCCAAGCCAATTGCCCAGATGAAAGCCAGGAACTGCAAGACTACTGAAATAGCCAAGAGGATGTTCATGAATGTACTTCTTTATTTACAAAGAACTGAGTGTGGGCATCAGCTAAGATGTAGTGTTAGGTTTACGCGAGCAAACTTCTTCCGGTCATCTCAACAGGTTTTGTGATTTCCATCAGGTCCAGCAGGGTGGGCGCGACATCTTCCAGCGCGCCGCCTTCTCGCAAATGACCGTTGAATTTCGCGTCACATAAAATAAAGGGCACAGGGTTGCTTGTGTGAGCAGTATGTGGAGCATTGCTTTCTGGGGAAAGCATTTGTTCACAGTTGCCGTGATCGGCAGTGATGACGGCAACACCGTTCAATCGTTCGATTGTTCCGACGACCCATCCAAGGCAAGTGTCAACCGATTCAGCGGCTTCGATGGCCGCTTGCAGGTTTCCGGTATGGCCCACCATGTCGCAGTTTGCGAAATTGATGATGTAAACATCGGATTCACCCGAATCCAGCGCTCGGCAGATGTGGTTAGTTAGCCGAAACGCGCTCATTTCCGGTTTCTGGTCGTAGGCAGTTACGCTGGGCGATGGAACCAGGATACGACTTTCGCCGGGATATTCCTGTTCAATGCCCCCATTAAAAAAATACGTTACGTGCGCGTACTTTTCGGATTCGGCGATTCGCAAATTGGAAATGCCGTGTTCGGCAAAAACCTCTGCCAGGGTGCCTTTCAGGGCAATCGGCGGGAACACGATAGAAGAATTCACTGCGCGGTCATATTGGGTAAACGTGGCGAAATTCAAATCTTGAATTCGCTCTCGCTCAAACCCATCCATTGCGGTGAAATTCAGGCCCGTGAACGCGCGTGTCAATTGTCGCGCGCGGTCGGCTCGGAAGTTGAAGAAGATGCAGGAATCGCCGTTTTGAATCGTCGTCACCGGCAATCCGTCTTCACCAGTGATGACAATGGGTTTGATGAATTCGTCCGTCAATCCATTTTCGTAGGAGCTTTCGAGCGCGGCCAGCGGGTCTGTGGCTTGATGGCCTTGCCCGGCAGACATGGCGTCGTAGGCAAGCTTGATCCGATCCCAGCGTTTGTCGCGATCCATTGCGTAATACCGCCCGGAAATCGTCGCAATACGGCCAAGTCCGAGTTCGCGCATTTTCAAAATCAAGGCCGCCACATAGCTTTTTCCGGAATGCTGCGCCGTGTCTCGCCCGTCGGTAATAACGTGGACAAAAACCCGCTCGACGCCGCGCCGCGCCGCCACTTCCAGCAAGGCATACAAGTGCGTGTTCATCGAATGAACTCCGCCGTCAGAAAGCAGGCCAATCAAATGCAGCGCCGTTTGTTTGCCTGCGTCAACGGCGGCAATCAACGTCGGATTGTCTGAAAATTTGCCGTCGGATATGGCTTCGTCAATGCGCGTGACATCCACCGGAACGACTCTGCCAGAGCCGATATTCATGTGGCCAATTTCGGAACTACCCGATTGGTTGGGCGGCAAGCCAGCCCTTTGGCCAGAAGCTTCAATCAATGTATTGGGATATTTCTGCAGATAATGGTTAAGAAAAGGCATCCGGGCCATTTTGATTGCATTGCCTTCGGTTTGGTCAGAATGACCAAACCCGTCCAGAATGATGAGCGCCAAAGGGCGTCTCCGGAGCGTCAGATTTGCCATAACCGCATCATAGCCAAAAGCCGTGGTGACGGCAAAAGCCCCTCAAAATTGTTTTTTCATGCTCATTGGCAAACATTGCGGGTGGTTTGACCGTGTGCTACTTTACGCCCGCTTTCAAAGACCGTTGAAAATTAGCGGGAGTAATTCAGTGGTAGAATGCCAGCTTCCCAAGCTGGACGTCGCGGGTTCGAGTCCCGTCTCCCGCTCTTTCGCTATCATCTTCCCAATCAATACCGCAACCGATCTAAGTCAGTACCGCGACCGGTGGAAGCGGGTAATAAAACCAAAAGCCGCAGTGAAGTCCGAAAACTCCGCTGCGGCTTTTCAGGTTTTGGCTTGCCGTCAGGAGAACCAAAAAATGCCAGAATCCCCAAAGCGCAAAATCAAACATCTGCGCTGGTACATTGCCATATTGCTTTGCCTGGCTTCAGAGCTGAATTACATGGATCGCAATACGCTTTCGGTTCTGAAAGTCACGATTCAAAAAGCGCTGAATTTCGACGATGGCGGTTATGCGCTGATCACCGCAACGTTTTTGTGGACATACGCAGTTGCTTACATAATCAGCGGCTGGGTGGTAGACCGGCTGGGTTCGCGCCGCGGGTTTCTGGTATTCGTTTCAGGCTGGTCCATTGCCAACATGCTGCACGCCTTTGCCACGGGCGTAACCAGTTTTCAGTTTTATCGCGGACTGCTGGCCACGATGGAGCCGGCCAATTTTCCGGCTGGCATCAAAGCCGTTACGGAATGGTTTCCCATGCGCGAACGGGCTTTGGCCGTGGGATTGTTTAATGCCGGAACGGCGCTCGGCAACACGCTGGCTGTGCCTGTGGCGGCTGGGATTGCGTTGAAATACGGCTGGCAGGCGGCATTCGTGTTTACAGGAGCAATTGGCTTTATCTGGGTGGCGGTCTGGTTTTTCTTTTACCGATTGCCCAACGAACATCCGAACATTACAGACGAAGAAAAACAGTTGATCCAGGAAGGTCGCGAAGCAGAAGACATTGCCGAACAATCCAAGCCTTCGTTCGGGCAATTGCTGCGGATGCCGGAAACCTGGGGCTGCGCGCTGGCCAGATTGCTGACTGATCCCATTTCCTATTTTCTGTTTTTCTGGACACCCAGCTATCTGGAAAAAGAACGCGGCTTCGATTTGAAACAGGTCGGCATGTACGCCTGGATTCCGTTTGCGGCATTGACGCTGGGAAATTTGTTCAGCGGAGGCATGCCGCGTTTTTTGATTCACCGTGGCTGGGAACTAAATACCGCGCGCAAAACCACCATGCTTGGCGTTTCGTTGTGGATGCTGGTGCTGTGCTTTGCCGTCACACAGGCGACCACGCCTGCGATGGCTGTGCTGTTGCTGGCGGGCGTGATGTTCGGACATGCGGCGTGGGGAAACATCACCCTGCCCGCCGAAGTCTTTCACAAAAACGCGGTCGGAACCGTCACTGGCATTGGCGGATTTCTGGGCGGCATTGCGGGCGGAATCACGCAGTTGGTCATCGGCAAAGTCGTCAGCGGATATGGCTACGGGCCGATTTTCGCTGTCTGCGCCGTGATGTATTTGCTGGCATTGCTGATGGTCCATTTGCTGATTGGCAAGCTTGGCGAAATTCGTCAGGTTCCGCCACTCGCAAAAGCATAAAGCGCTTGCGGTCTTAACTTTTATTCGACCTGATGTTCTGCACGGCAGCCTGGCCAGCCGTTTTTGGGCTGAGCTTGCCGTGCAACCGCTCACCACCCGACCGCTCGGTCAGGTGGGTTCTCGGCAGCATTTTTCAAACAGCAGCCAATTCTGAATAACGACCCGTCAAAGGAGACAACGTATGAGTACCCCCAACAATGAACCTCAACCCCCAACAGTTGATCCTGTTTCTACTTCACCTGGCTTAACGCCGGGCTTAATCGTTGAAAACCCGGCGGATGATGTAATTTCAGAAAATAGTAAGTGCATCGTTCAGCGGCCTTCGGCCAGACACAAATCCGAACTCAAAGTGGCGGAATTCGCCAGATCCACTGGCTCTGACCAGCCGCGCAAGTCGGCAGTATTTGTTGCTCACGGAATGGGACAACAGTTGCGATATTCAACACTGGATCAGATCACACAGGAGCTGCTCGAAAAAGACGCCAGACAGCGCGGCGGAAAAAGTAAACAGCCGCCCACGGAAACCATCACGTTGAAGGGCGAGCATGGGTTGATGTGGGGGATCAAGCTGATGCTGCAAAACGAGGATCAGACGGAACGTGAAGTTCACATCTTTGAAGGATACTGGGCTCCCCTGACCGAGGGCGAAGTGACATTGCGCGATGTCGTCACGTTCCTGTTTATTGCCGGCTTGAATGGACTCAAAAATGGGCGTGCGCGGTTCAATCGCTGGCTTTTCGGCAGGTATTCCCACTTCAGGCCAAATTTGGCTGTGATATTTTCCCTGGTCGTTGCTGTGGCCGGCATTGCTTCGCTGGTTGTAATGAACACCGCGCTTGTCACGGTCGCAGCATTCGATACGCCGTTCACCAATAAACCCCTGTGGATTGGTGGGTTGAAAGCGGATTTAACCACCACCTTC
>CAYLJQ010000364.1:0-7111 GCA_964383955.1 uncultured Heliomicrobium sp.
GGCACATATACCTTGACGGTGCAGGATGCGACTGGCTGTCTGTCATTATCAGCGCTTGGAACTGTAAACATCACCTCTGCGGCGACAGTTAGCGCAGGAGCGGACATTAACACTTGCGCCGCGACACCCACAGTCATTCTTGGTGGCTCCATTGGTGGCGGCGCAACCGGCGGAGTTTGGACTGGCGGAAAAGGAACGTTCACACCGGATGCCAACACGCTGAACGCCACGTATACGCCGACACCGGGTGAAATCGCTGCAGGTTCTGTGGTGCTGAAATTGACAGCCACGGGTCCATGCGCGGCAACCAGCGATTCGTTGAACATCATTATTGGCGCAACAGCTTCTGCCCGCGCAGGTGCGGATCAAGTTGTTTGCGCGAATAACCCAGTTGTGGAACTGACCGGCGCAATTGGCGGAGCTACAGGCGGCGTGTGGACGACAAATGGAACGGGTGCATTTTCGCCAAACGCGACGACCCTGAATGCCACGTATATCCCTTCGCCTGCCGATCTAACCGCCAAAGACCTGACCCTGACCCTGACAACAACAGGCGGAGGCTGCGGCACTGGCAGCGACCAGATGAAAGTCACGGTCAATGCAGCAGCCACGGTCAATGCCGGAGCCGATCGCTCAGCTTGCGCTACCAGCCCGGCGATTGCGTTAACCGGGCAAATCGGCGGCAGTGCGACGCAGGGAACGTGGAGCGGCGGCGCTGGCACATTCACGCCAAATGCCAACACGTTAACCGCGACATACACCCCGACAGCAGCCGAAATTGCTGCCGGAACGGTGACCTTGACGCTGACAACAAACAATCCGGCTGGCCCTTGCGGAGCGATCAGCGATCAACTGGTGATTGCCATTACGCCTGCTGCCCGCGCCAACGCTGGAACGGATCAAACGGTTTGCGGAACCAATTCTGCGGTTTCGCTGGCTGGCACGATTTCCGGTTCTGCTTCAAATGCAGTTTGGAGCGGCGGCGCTGGCGCATTTTCACCAAACGCCAATTCGCTGAATGCAACGTACACGCCCACCGCTAGCGAAATTTCCGCCGGTGGAGTGACGCTGACGCTGACCACCAATGACCCTGATGGCGCCTGCGGAGCAGCCGCCGATCAAGTCAAAATCAACTTCCTGGCTCCGCCGAGTTCGAATGCCGGTGCAGACCGCACAGTTTGCGCCACCAGCCCAAGCGTCGGTTTGACGGGCGCGGTTGGCAACGGAGCTGCCAGCGGATCATGGGTTGGCGGCACAGGTTCGTTTCTGCCAAACCGAAATTCACTGAACGCGACGTACACACCGTCAGCAGCGGAAATCGCCGCTGGTTCGGTAACGCTGACGCTGGTAACAAATGATCCGGCGGGTCCGTGTGGAACGGCCAGCGACCAGATGATCATCGCCATCAATGCGGCTGCAACCGCGAATGCCGGAGCAGATCAAAACGCCTGCGCAGCCAGCCCAACGGTCAGGCTGGGGGGTTCGTTCGGCGGATCGGCAACCAGCGCAAGCTGGGTCGGCGGCACCGGAACCTTCACACCAAATCGAAACACGCTGAATGCGACTTATACGCCTTCAGCGGCGGAGGTCCTTGCAGGTTCGGTAACATTGACCCTGACAACGGACAATCCCAGTGGAATCTGCGGTACGGGCAGCGATCAGATCAAAATCAGCTTCTCGTCTGCACCAACGACAACGATCACTTCTCCGGCTGCGGTGTGCGCCAATTCAACGGGTAATGCCGCTTCTGTGCCCAGCGCTGGTACTGGCGCGAACTACAACTGGACCGTGACCAATGGAACATTGGTCAGCGGCCAGGGCACAAACGCGATCGTCTGGACTGCCGGAAATAGCGGCAATGTCACGCTGGGCGTCAGCGTAACCGGAGGCGCCGGATGCGCTGCTACAGCTTCTAAGCAGGCTGCAATCACAACTTCAGCAAGCGCCGCCGCTGGAACGGACCTGACGCTTTGCCAGTCTCCGCAAGGAACTGTCGCATTCAACCTGACCGGCACGGTTTCCGGCGGCACACCCAGTTGGAGCGTCATCAGTTCCACTGTCGGTGTTGCCGCGGGAATCGCCAGTCCAAACAGCGCCAACACCGTTGTCAATGTGACCGGTGCGGGAACTGTCACCTTGCGATTGGCCGTCACCGGAACGAATGGCTGCGGTTCGGCTTCGGATGACGTAGTCCTGACAACCAATGCATTGCCGACAGCCAACGCTGGCACAGATCAAACGCTTTGCGCTTCCGGCGGTACAACAGCGTTTAACGTCAGCGGTTCGGTATCGAATGGCGCGCTGGCGTCGCCGGCCTGGGCGGTTGTCGGTTCAACAGGCTCAGCTTCGGCTGCGATTGTCAGCCCAGCCAGCGCCAACACTGCTGTCAACGTCAGCGGAACCGGGACCGTCACCTTGCGGCTGACGACTAATAGCAATGCCGGTTGCGGCACGGCCAGCGATGACGTCGTCCTTTCGGTCAACAACTCAGTTTCAGCAACAATCACCGCTTCGGCGAATGTTTGCGCCAATTCCACCGGCAACACCGCTTCGGTTCCTGATGCCGGATCGGGCGCTGGCTACAGTTGGACAATCACCAACGGAACCATCACAGCCGGGCAAAACACGCGCACAGTCACCTGGACGGCTGGCGCAACGGGAACAACAACTCTTTCTTCTTCAGTCAGCGCACCCGGCGGTTGCAACGCCAGTAATACAAAGGCTGTCACGCTGAATGACGCTCCGCTGGCAAATGCTGGAGCAGATAAAACCGCTTGCCGTGTTAGTGACCCAACAGTCGTTACCGTCACGGGTTCGGCTTCCGGAGGCACTCCGCAATGGAGTGTTGTCGGTTCCACCGGCACGGCTTCGGCCAGCATTGTCAGTCCAACAAGCGCGACAACCGCCGTCAATGTGAATGGCACCGGAACGGTGACATTGCGATTGACGGTTACAAGCGGCACCTGCAATTCAACCTCAGACGACGTTGTTTTGACTGTCAACGCGTGCGGGCCGCCTGTTGGCCCTGGCATCGCGTTGCTGGCAGATTCTGAAATCAGTGATTCCAAGGCAGGTTCGGTTTTGATTTATAACGTTTACACGTCAAACCCGACCGTGCCTGCGATTCAAAATACGCGAATCAACATTACAAACGTCAACCCCGGCCAGGACATCGCCGTGCATCTGTTTTTCGTGGATGGCGAAAGCTGTTCGGTGGCTGACAGTTTCTTGTGCTTGACGCGAAACCAGACGACCAGCTTCAACACGTCTGATTTCGATCCGGGCACAACCGGTTTCGTCATTGCGGTTGCCGTGAATTCCATCACCGGTTGTCCGACGAACTTCAATTACCTGATCGGCGACGAGTACGTGAAGTTTGCTTCCGGCCATTCCGCCAACCTGACGGCAGAAGCGATTTCGGCGATTTCCAGCGGAGCGATGCTTTGCGATGAATCTTCGCCAATCGCCACACTGAATTTCGACGGCATCAGTTACACGCGATTGCCGCGAGTTCTGGCGGTGGACGATATTCCCAGCCGAGCCGACGGCAACGACACGATGCTGATCGTCAATCGAATCGGCGGCAACCTGGGCCTGGGAACTTCCACGCTGGGCACGCTGTTTGGTCTTGTGTACAACGACACCGAAAACAGTTCCAGCTTCAACTTGACCGGCGGCTGCCAGCTTCGCGGCACGCTGTCGTCCAACTTCCCGCGCACGGTTCCGCGACTGGATCAGTTCATTCCGGCGGGCAAGAGCGGATGGATGAAGCTGTACGGTTTCGGCGGCGACGGCAATCAGGGCATTTCAGGCGCGGTTCTCAATTACAACCCGAATGCTGCGACTGCGGCGACGGCGTATACGTCAGGCCGCAACCTGCACAAACTGACATTGGACACCACGAACAACTTCGTGATCCCGGTCTTTCCTCCTCCTTGCCGGTAAACACAAACGCGCAGGCGATTCGTCATCCCTGCGCGTTTGTTTCTGGCGTCTTCTTGCCGCGTGTTCGAATTGAACACGCGGCATTTTTCTTTTTGGGAATCAGCCAAGAATGTCTTCGGCCTTCAGTTGAAGCTGCGGAATGGTTTTCGAAACAAGCGGCTGGCCGCGCAACACAATCCTGATTTCCTGATAAATCCCGCTGGCCGGTTGGGAATGGATTTCGATGTGGTCGTTGAACAGATCAACCAGCCAGGCTTCAGCCACTCCCGCGCGGGCATAGGTCGGCAACTTCAAGCTGCGATCCCTTTCGTGAGTCGTATCGGAAACTTCGATGGCTACCAGAATGTTCGCTGGCGTGGGGTGAGATTGAGAGTAGTAATCTTCACGGCGCTTGAGCAAAGTCAGATCAGGTTGAGGCTCAGAATACTCACTCAACTCAATCGGGTTTTGAACACTGACGATTGCAATTCCTCTGAGTTGTTCGCCCAGAATCTCGGTTAGACGATTGACGGCGGCGGCATGGCGAGAACCGATTGGACTCATTTCGTAAAGCTCCCCTTCGATCAGCTCGATCCGGTCATCCTCGTCCAGGATTCCGGCTTCGAGCATCTGATGGTATTCGGCTGTGGTAAAAAGCTTTCGTACTGGTTGTGCTGACGTCTGAACTGACATAGCGACCTCTCAGGTTTCAAACAGAACTGCTTACAACTCCGGAAATAAGTTTGCCGCCTCTTCCGGCGGGAACGTAATCATCCGGTAAATCTCCGTGAACGGCAAAACTACGTCCAGCGATTCCAATCGCACGGAGTTTTCCATTCCAATGAAATCTCCGCGCAACCATTGGCCGTCCGCTTGGCGAATGTGGCGAATGACGTGTGGACGGTTTTGATCTATCAACAAGTATTCTTTCAAACTCTCGACAGCCTGGTAGGCCAGGAACTTTTCATTCAAATCATAGGCTCTGGTTCTTTTTGACAAGACTTCGACAATCAGCACCGGGTTCACCAGCACTTCAATGCCTTGCAACTCTTCAATCATTAAATCGCCACAAACGACTGTGACATCGGGCAAACGAAATGGGTGAGCCTTAGCCGTTTTGACGGCAGTGTCTCCGCCGAAAACTCGGCAGTTACGATCTTCCAGCAGATTGCCGACAACTCGCGCAACATTGGCAGCAATCCCGCCGTGAGCAATTTTGCCTGCGGCCATTGAAACAATCTCGCCATCGAAATACTCGAATCGTTCATCCGAGTTCTTCAGTAACTCGATATATTCTTCAACCGACATCTTTTTTTGTTGCGGGAACGCGCTCATTGCTTAACTCCTTTTGCCTGAAATGGCTGCGCTGATTGTAGCCCAAGCTCCCGCTTCAAGCATCACTTCCCTGCTCCGCGTCCACGCAGAATTTGCCCGGATTTTGCGCCTGTGTGCTTATCGGCTTCGATCTCGATTTGCCCGTTGACGATGACGAAGTGGATGCCCGCTGGATACTGTTTCGGCTGTTGAAACGTTGCCCGATCCGCCACTGTTTTTTCATCAAAGATCACAATATCCGCCGCCATTCCCGGCCTGAGCAATCCGCGATCCCACAACCGGAACGTCCCCGCCGGCAGCGAAGTCATTTTGCGTACGGCTTCTTCCAAACCAACCAGTTTCTTTTCGCGAACGTAAACACCCAGCACGCGCGCGTTGTTACCATACCCGCGCGGATGCGGAATGCTGGCGCTTTCCGGATTGTGTATGCCCGAATCGGAAGCAATCATTGTGAACGGCTGGCGAAAAATGCGGTCAACATCTGCGTCGGACATGCTGTGCAAAACCATTTGGGCGCCTCCGGCCAACTGAATTTCAATAACCTGTTCAGCCTGGGAATCAAGGTCGCTTTTCTGTTTTGTCAGTTGAGTGATTTCGGCAATGTTCTTGCCATTAAACGTTTGATTGGCCTGGTGGTTGGCAACAACGGCAAACGCAAAATCCGTGACTCCACGCTGCTCGGCTTTTTCAATCAGTTCGCGACGAACGCGAGCACGAGTCGTTGGATCAGTCATCCGCTCTCTGGCCTTGTCTGCTCCGCCTTCAAACACCCAGGAGGGAAACAGGATGCCAATGCCTGTGCTGCTGGCCGGGTACATATACTGATCCACGGTCACCTGCTGACCGCGCGACCGTGCATCTTCAACCAATTTGATCGTTTGAACGCTCGCTCCCCAACGCTTTTTGCTCGAAACTTTGAAGTGAGAAATTTCAACCGGGCAATTGGCTTTTTCGCCGATCTCAATGGATTCGCGAACGGATTTTTCGACAAATTCGCCTTCATCGCGCATGTGCGTCGCGTACAAGCCGCCAAACTCTGCCGAAGCTTTCGCCATTTCGACAATTTCATCAGTTTTGCCATACGTGCCGGGAATGTATTCCAGGCCGGTTGAAAAGCCGACGGCTCCATCGCGCATTGCCTGCGAAACCAGGTCGCGCATCTTTTGCAATTCTTCCAGCGTGGGCGGACGGTCGAAATCTCCGTTCATTCCTGCCCGGCGAACCGTGTTATGGCCAACCAGCGAAGCGACGTTGATCGAAACGCCCAGCTTTTCCACGCGCGAAAACCATTCGTTCAGATTCAGCGCTGAGCTGCCGCAATTACCCGTCACTACCGACGTCACGCCCATCCGCAGAAAGTTTTCCGACGCCGGAAATTCTGTGATGCCGCCTTCAATGTGTGTATGAACGTCAATGAATCCGGGAGCGACGATCAAGCCCTTGGCATCAATCACGCGCGCCGCGCGCTTCGGATCAAGCTTGCCGATTTCAGCAATACGCCCGCCTTTGATCGCCAGGTCCGCGACAAACCAGGGGTTGCCGGTTCCATCCACAATACGGCCTCCGGCAAGGATCAAGTCAAAATCGGCTTGTGACGAGCTTGCCGGACGATAGAAAAACGCAAGTCCAGCAAGCACAAACAACACGCAAAGCAAAAGCTGTTTTCGGATCATAGTGTTCCTTGTGTTCTATCAGTTTGAAGATTGAAGTGGTGAGGCAAGATTACCATAGCCCGTCATAGATTTTTCCAGCCGCTGAAGCTATGATGCCGCGCGTTTGCGGTAACACTTCCAGTTCGTTTCACACAGAACGTCCAATCAACAAAAAAACAAGCACTCGACCTTTTTCTGTT
>CAYLJQ010000365.1:0-7104 GCA_964383955.1 uncultured Heliomicrobium sp.
GCTAGCTCTGAAGTGGGAGAAAGATCAATTGCCGTTGATGGAAAAAATGGCAAGCGAAGGACGTTACTTTGAAGCATATAAACTGGCAGGATCGGCTAAAAGATTTTTGCCTGGCAATGACCGGTTGGCGAAGCTGATGCCGTTGATTTCCGACAACATTTCGGTAACCACAGAACCGGCGGGCGCGCGCGTGTATCTGAAACGGTTTTCGCCGGATGAAGCGGCTCCGCGTGAATTGATTGGCACAACGCCGATTACGAAGCTGGCCATTGCGCGCGGGGAATATCTGATGACGGTGGAAAAAGAAGGCTTCGCGCCGTTTGAGCGGACAATTTCCGATGTGTTGACGCTGACCGGAAACGCAATGGTTCCGCCCGACGGCCCCAGCGATTTCAAAATCAAGCTGATCGAAGCCGGCAAACTGCCAGACCGGATGGTGTTCGTTCCCGGCGGGCCGTACAAGCTGGCCAGCCGCACTCGGCCAGCTGAAGCGCGCGTCGAGCTGGATGATTACTTCATAGACAAATACGAAGTCACGAACCGCGAATTCAAAGAGTTCGTTTCGGCGGGCGGATATTTCAAATCGGAATTTTGGAAACAGCCTTTCGTCAAAGAAGGCCGAACGCTTTCTTTCGACGACGCCATGAAAGAATTTCATGATCGTACAGGACTGCCTGGGCCGCGCTTGTGGTCCGGGCAGAACTTTCCGGAAGGCAAAGCCGACCATCCCGTCACGGACATTACCTGGCATGAAGCGGCGGCGTACGCTGCGTTTCGCGGCAAGCAATTGCCCAGCATCTTTCAGTGGGAAAAAGCTGCGCGTAACGGATTGTTTACTTACTACTCAGGTTACACGCTGCCTTGGGGAGCGATGGAGCTTGGCGGAACCGTGGGCGGGCACGCAAATTTCAATGGCAGCGGAACCTTGCCGGTCAATCGCTTTCCTTTTGGAGCAAGTCCGTTCGGCTGTTACCAGATGGCGGGGAACGTTTCGGAATGGTGCGCCAACGAAGTCAGCGACGGATTCACCGTCGCGGGCGGATCGTGGAAAGATTTGTTTTACGTGTTCACGGACATCGGCGCGTTTCCCGGCTTTCACAATTCGGATCGCATCGGCTTTCGGTGTGTGCTGAACACGCCTGGCGCGAACGGCGATCAAGGAGCAGCACGGATAGACACCGCCAGCCAGATTCCGCTTTACACGCCAACCAGCGAAGCGAGTTTTCAATCCTTGCTCAGCCATTACCGATACGATCATTTGCCGTTGGAATCGCAGAGTATCGAAACCCTTGACACCGCGGATTGGCGGCGCGAAAAGGTCACGTATCTGGGCGGTGGCGGCGAACGGGCCATCGGATATTTGTACTTGCCGAAAAGCGCCCGCCCGCCGTTTCAGGTGATCCAGTTTGTTCCCGCCGGAGACGTGTACGGCAATTTCAATTCGATACCGGAATCTGTGGAAATGCAGGTTGCGCCGTTTCTCAAATCCGGACGCGCAATTTGGTCGGTGGTTTTCAAGGGATTCAAGGAGCGAGAACACCCCGCAGGTTATCTTCCGCCCAGATATGCCACCGTCCGACGCCGCGAAGAAGTCGTTCGAAACGCGACGGATTTAAGCCGAGGCTTGGACTATCTAGCTACGCGCAAAGACTTGAATTTGAATCAACTGGCTTATTATGGCTACAGTCAGGGCGCGCAGGAAGGTGGGATTTATACTGCGGTCGAAAACCGGTATCGTTCGGTGGTCTTTGTTGCGGGCAGCATCCCGCTGGGCGCTGAAGCCTGGATTGCGGAAGCCAGCCCGCCGAAACTGGCCGCGCACATTCGCGCGCCGAAGCTGATGCTGAATGGCCGTTACGATGAAGTGAATCCGATCCGAACAAATGTCGAACCGGCGTTCAAGCTTTTGCGCGAACCGAAGCGCTTGCAGCTTTACGATGCCGGTCATTCTCCGCCGCTGGAAATCATCGTTCCGGTGATTAACGGATGGCTGGATGAAACGCTTGGAAAAGTCGCTCGGTAGAGTTCTTATGATCGAAAACCCGGAACCGCAAGTGCAAGATTCTCTCCAACCGCTATCAACGGTCGTCAGTTTTCAATCGCTTGATCCACGCGCAATCAAACTGTGGCGGCTGAATTACCTGATCACTTTCGGCATCTTTCTGCTGGTTTTGCTGGGAGTGGCGGTCAGCATAGGGCTGGCCGCGCCCGCGACGCGAATCTGGATGGCTGTTGGCTGGGGAACGCTGGCGACGGTTTGCCTGTGGTTTTGTTTCTGGTTTCCGCGCCGGTATTACCAATCGTGGCGCTGGCGGCTTGACGCAAAAGTGCTGGAACTTCGGCATGGACGGCTGGTGGAACATACGCGGTTAATCCCGTTGGCGCGGTTGCAGCACGTGGATTTGGAACGCGGCCCGCTGGAGCGAATGTTCGGACTGGCTTCGTTGGTGATTCACACAGCGGGAACGCATGCCGCCAGCACGACGATTCCAGGGCTTGAAGCCGCAGCCGCTGCGCAACTGCGCGACCATCTAGTCGAAATCGGAGGCGATGATGCAGTTTGAAAATTTCACTCCGCCGCCAATGCTTGAAAACCTCGGCCAAGGGCAAAAAGTTTTTGAAGGGCGATTGCATCCGCTGACGTTGGTGATTGGACTGACGAAGTATGGACGAGCTTTGGTTCCCGGGTTGGCGTTTGTGATGTTTGGGAATCGCTGGGCTGGGCTGCCTATTTTAGTCATTACGTTGATTGGATTGGCGACTACGCTGATCAAGTATTTTTCCTTCCGCTATCGCATCGAAAACGGCGAATTGATTACGCAGGAAGGGTTGCTGGAAAAGCGGCAACGCAACATTCCGCTGGAACGCATTCAGGAAATCAGTATCGAACAAGGCCTGCTGCATCGGCTGCTGGGCGTTGTGGACGCAAAAGTGGAAACCGGTGGCGGCAGCGGGGCCGAAGCCAGTTTATCCGTGCTTTCGCGCGCCGATGCTGAAAAACTTCGCCAGATGGTGTTTTCGCATGGCGCAAGAAAAGGATTGGTCGGCCATCCAGCTTCAGCGGAAGAGTCTGCTGCCCCCATTCCTGAATCCGTCCTGATTCGCCGCCTCAGCATCCGGGACCTGGTGATTTCCGGGCTGACTTCAAACCATCTGCTCTCGGCGATGGTGCTGGCCGGAGCGGTTTGGAATTTTGCCGACGACCTGTTGCCCAATTCGATCTATGAAAAAACCGGAAAGCTGATTGTCGGCGAAGCCAGGCATTTGGCTGCGCAAGGCGTTGCCTCGGCGATTGGCGTTTTTCTGCTTGGGCTGCTGGGCATTGCAATCATCGGAATCGTCTTTTCCGTTATCGGGTCTGTGTTGTTGTTTTACGGCTTTACGTTTTCCCGCCGAGGCGACGATTTGCAGCGTCGTTACGGATTACTGACAAAACGTTCCAGCAGCTTGCCTCGGCGGCGCATTCAGGTTTTGGAAATCGAAGAGAAGGCGTTGCGCCGGTTGTTTGGCTGGGCGACGCTGCGGGCTGATACCTCAGGCAGGCAGCGCGAAGACAAAGACGATAATCAGGGACGCGACGTGCTGTTGCCGATTGTTGCTGCGCGTGATGTTGACGAATTGCTGCCCAGCGTTTTTCCCGATTTTGCCGAAGACAACTCCGAATGGCGTCGCGCTTCGGACAAGACTGTGCGGCGCGAAACCACAGAAGCCGCGGTTCTTTGTTTGGTGTTGACGATTGCCTTGTTTGTCTGGCGCGGCAGTTGGGTCGCAATTTTGCCGCTGGTGTTGGTGCCGCTGTTTTATTTCGCCCAGGCGTTAAGCTATCGCCATTTAGGATACGCGCTTGACGAAGCATACTTTCGCACGCGGCGCGGCTGGCTGGGACGTTCAACGCACATCGTTCCCATCAACAAAATTCAGGCGGTCGAAGTTCATCAGACTCCATTTGATCGTTGGTGGGGCGTTGCGACGTTGACTGTGGACACAGCGGGACAGGCGTTTACCGGAGGCGGCCCGCAAATCAGCAATTTGCCTTTGTCCGAAGCACGCGAACTTGCTGCCACGTTGTCTCAGCGCGCCGCAGTAACCAATTACAAATGGTGAATTTCGATTTATGGCTTCACTTTTTGCGCCGTGGGAGAGCATAATTTTTCTGGCAAGGAGGTTTTGGCGATGAGTACATCACAGGCAAAACTTGTCAGTTACTTTAGCGAAGAAGAGTATCTGGCGATGGAGCGCGCTTCAGAAGTGAAGCACGAATATCTTGACGGCCAGATTTATGCAATGGCTGGAGAAATGCCAGCCCACGGCAGAATCAGCGTGAATCTGGTGGTTGAGATTGGCAGCCAACTGAAAGGCACTCAATGCGAGGTTTTTACCAAGGACACAAAAGTTCGCAGCGGCCCTGATCCCAAACCGGTTTGGCCGCCAAAAGGGCTGTTTTCTTACCCGGACGTTGTGATCCTTTGCGGCGAGGCGAAGTACCACGACCATTACCGCGACGTTTTGCTCAATCCAAAAATCATCATTGAAGTTTTGTCAGAAGGTACAGCCGAATATGATTTCAGCGAAAAGTTTCGACGGTACCGCGAATGGCTTCCATCCTTGAGCGAGTACATTCTGATTTCCTCACTCGAAATTATGGTTGAACATTATCGCAGACAGCCGAACAACGACTGGCTGCTCTCAACACTCACAAGCCTTGAAGCTATTTTGACGATTGAGTCCGTCGGCTGCACGGTGAAATTGAGCGATGTTTATGCTCGCGTTGATTTCCAGGAACTACAGCATGACGCAGAGTCCATCCAACCAGAACCACAATGAAAAATCTTCTGAAGGCGTTTTTCCTTGCAGCAGTCTGCTTATTTGCCAGCCAAATCGTGTTTGCCCAGACCAAACAGGCTCCATCAAAAAAACAGACCAAAACGGAAGCTTCGATTTGGGAAGAGGCTGCGACAGATCGCACAAGAATTTATGTTTTGCGACTAAAGCCAGGGCAGGATTTGCGTCTTGAGTTAGAACGATTCGCCAAAGCCAAAAACATACAGGCGGGATTCATTGTTACTTGCGTCGGCAGCTTGCAAAAAGCTGCGTTGCGGCTGGCGGACAAAAGCGATTCGAAAAATTATGCCGGAAAATTCGAGATCGTCTCGCTGGTTGGGACGCTCTCGCCAGACGGGCCGCATCTGCACATTTCCATTTCTGACGGCGAAGGGAAAACGCTGGGCGGTCATTTGGTTGCCGGTTGCGAGATTTACACGACAGCAGAAATCGTCATCGGCGACGCGGTGGGGCTGAAAATGACGCGGGAGCCGGATGCCCAAAGCGGCTATCAGGAACTGAAGGTTTACAAAAAATCCGGGAAGACACTCTGACAGCCAACCGGTTTCAACTCCAAGCGCAGCCATAGTTTGCGCGCCTGAAATCTCCATTTTTTCGTGCCAAGTTGCGATTTTCGGATTGATTGGCCTCCGCCAGAGAACGTGTACCGGCCACTCTCTTTCCAAGATTGGGCTAACTGCTGAAATGTTTGTGGATATCGGCTTAGCAGAAAGCCAAAAATTGTGCGGTCAGGATGGAATATGAGTTGCCTGAATAAACCGGACATAACTTATCTCCGATGACATTTCATCAAGCAAAACCAAAATTCTGAGGAAGAAGATGAAGAACCGAACCGTTTCTGCATTTTTAATGCTTTGTATTTCGTTGCTCATTCTGGCGGGACAGGCTCTTGCCCAGGGAACGACTTCTCGTGTGACGGGAACAGTGACGGACGCCACAGGCGCTGTGGTTTCCGGTGCAACTGTAACCCTGACCAACGAAGCGACCAACATTTCGTTTACCACTCAAACTGCCAGCACGGGCGGTTACACCTTTGACCTGATTACTCCTGGAACCTACAAGGTTTCAGTTGAAAAAGCAGGCTTCAAAAAGATCGTCTCCAGCGGAAACGTCGTGCAAATCAACCAGCCAGCGACAGTCAACGTCACCATGCAGGTGGGTGATGTGTCGGCCATCGTTTCGGTCGAAGCCACGGCAGAGGCCGTACAGACCAGTAGTTCCGGCAACATCGGCAGCACCATTGACCAGAAAACCCTGGCAAGTTTGCCGATCGTGGGAACGCGCGGACGCAATCCCCTGGATTTGCTGAACTTTCAGCCGGGTGTTGTGAGTGGGGGAAATACCGGCGGCGGAGTGAACGTTCACGGTTCGCGTGACCGTGCATTCAACTTTACGCTTGATGGAGTTGACGTAAACGAATCCAGCGCGGGTGGATCGAACTTCACTCCGTTGCGTATGAATCCGGATTCCTTGCAGGAATTTCAGGTCGTGACCGGCAGCTTCACGGCGGAACTGGGCCGCAGCAGTGGCGCGCAAGTTACGATGGTTACCAAGTCCGGCTCCAATGAACTTCACGGAAACGCGTTTGAGTTCTATCAAACGCCGCGCTTCAACGCGAAAAGCTACACCGGCAACATCAACAATTTGCCGAAAGACCAATTCGTCCAGCACATTTTCGGTGGCACCATCAGCGGCCCCATCATCAAAGACAAGTTTTTCTATTTCGCCAACCTGCAAATGCTGCGCGCGTACGACACGGCGCTGGTGACGCGAACCGTTTATACACAGTCGCTGCGTTCGGGCGTGTTTCGTTATGTCGTCGGCAGAGCGAATGCTCCTGCTGGCACGGCGACGGCGGCTGTAGACGCCACTGGCGCTCCCGTATTGCCGCCTTGCAGCGCAACGGTGACCACGCTTTGCATTGCCACCTACAACGTTGCAGCGAATCCTGCCGGAATCACGCCGGATTCAACCTTGCTGGCGCAAATCACTGGTCAACCGCTGCCCAATAACTTCAACACGGGTGATGGACTGAACACAGCGGGATTCAACTTTGCTTCTCCGCAACACGAAAAGCAGTACGACCTGGTCACTCGGTTTGATTATTCGCTCAACGAAAAGAATATCTTTTATGTGCGTTATGCTCAGGGCGAACAAAACAGCCTGGGCGATTCGGCCAATACTGGACGCCCGGTTTTCCCAAATTCGCCGAATTTCGTGAACACCTATCGTGATCCGAAGAACCTGGCGATTAACTATCGG
>CAYLJQ010000366.1:0-7088 GCA_964383955.1 uncultured Heliomicrobium sp.
CCTGAAGCGTTAAGCCTTTGGAAATTGAGATTTCACCTTTTGGTTCCCTGAAGGAGGGATATGTTCAACACAAAATCGAATGTTATTCGACTGGCTCTTTGTTTGGCGCTGCTGATTCCGAACGCTGCTTTGGCGCAAGGACAATTTTCCAGCCCGGCAAAGATTGACGCGGTGACGCGCACCGAAGTGATCGAAGGCGCGATCAAGGCGCTCACTGATGCTTATGTTTATCCCGAAGTGGCAAAGAAAATGGAGCAGGCGATCCGTTACCGTGTTCAGCAAAAAGAATACGACAACCTGACAGACGCTATGGACTTTGCGCGCAAGTTGACCGCTGATTTGCAGGAAGTCAGCCACGACAAACATTTGCGCGTCGTGCTCAGTGAAGGTTCGCGCTTCGGTGGTTCGCCGGAACAGCAGCGCGACGCGGCATTCAAGCGCAATTTCGGTTTTGAAAAGTTGGAACGACTCAGCGGAAACATTGGCTACCTGGATTTGCGCGGCTTCGAACCGCCGGGCTTGGCCAGTGAAACCGCCGTTGCAGCCATGAACTTTCTGGCTAACACGGATGCCCTGATTATTGATTTGCGACAAAACGGCGGAGGCTCGCCGGAAATGGTCGCGTTCCTGTCCAGCTATCTGTTCGACAAACGCACGCACCTGAACAGCATCTACAACCGACCGTCCAATTCCACGCGGGATTTCTACACGGATGAAAAAGTCGCTGGCAAACATTACGGCAACAAACCTGTTTTCGTTCTAACCAGCAATCGCACTTTTTCAGCGGCTGAAGAATTTCCCTACAACCTGCAAAGCCTGAAACGTGCAACGATTATCGGCGAAACCACTGGCGGAGGAGCGCATCCAGTGCAGCCCCGTCCGCTGGGCAAACTGTTTACCATCACGGTTCCGTTTGCTCGTTCAATCAATCCGATCACCAAAACCAATTGGGAAGGCACAGGCGTCAAACCGGACGTTGCCGTCACAGCGGACAAAGCGCTGAAAGTCGGCCACCTGGCAGCGTTGAAAGCGGTTCAACCAACCGTTACCGACGCGCGTCTGGCAGATCAAATGAAAGGTTTGATTGATAACTTGCAAAAAGAAGTCGGCGAAATCGCTCTGCCCGCGACCGCGCAAGTCACTCAAACAAGCAAGCCGCAAACCCAATCAGGCGCGACTTCAACGCAAAGCGTGAAGTTGCCAGACACGCCAGCCGGAAAAACCTTTGGTGAGTTTTTGAAAGCGTTCAATACCGGAGACCTGGAAACACTGAAAAGCTTCCACAAAAGCCATGGCGGCCCGGAAGACAATGCCGAACAGGACCTGGGCGCATTCAAACGAACGGGTGCAATGACGTTGCACGGTGTTGCCAATTCCACCAACACTTCCATAGAAGCAATTGTTCAGGCCAGCAATGGAAACTGGTTAAGCTTCACCATTGGGGTTGATCCCAATCCACCGTATCCAGTCACGGAAATTCGCGTTCGGCCTACGCAGGCTCCAACGGCTGCGCCAGCAACGGCCCAACCAAGCCCCGCCAACAAAACCGCTTTTGCCTGGCCGGAAACGCCAGCCGGAAAGGCCCTAAACAAATTTCTGACATCCCTGAACAGTGGCGATCTGGCGACAATGAAACAATTCCACAAAGACACTGGCGGCGATGAGTCAAACGCTGGGCAGGATTTTGAGCTTTATCAGCAAACCGGCGGGTTGATTCCGCACAGCGTCACCCGATCAAACGAGTTGGATATTGAGGTTTTGGCTCAAACCAAAAAGGACAAGGGCTGGATCAAATTCGGAATTGTTGTGGGATCGAAACCTCCGCATGAAGTGCAGGCGCTTCAGGTTGACCAAACGTCTGCCCCGGATGGCGAGCAGTCAAAAGTGGGCAGCGCGGCTTCTAGCCCAAAGACTGGAACAGACCCGTCAACGTCCAGGAACGAAGCTGAATTTCTGCAAGGACTTCCAGCTTGGCTGGATAAGCAGTCAGCCGAAGACAAATTTTCCGGCGCAGTGTTGATCGCCAAAAAAGACAAAGCGATTTTCCAGAAAGCCGTCGGCTTGGCCGACAAGGCGAACAAAACGCCCAATCAGGTCGATACCAAATTCAATCTGGGTTCGATCAACAAAATCTTCACGCAAATCTGCATTCTACAACTGATCGAACAAGACAAACTTTCGTGGGAGGACAAGCTGGGCAAATTGCTGCCCAGCTATCCAAACAAAGAAGCCGCCGAAAAAGTGACGCTCAAACACTTGTTCGATATGCAATCCGGCATTGGAGATTTCTTTGGCCAGAAGTACGACGCGACGCCAAAAGACAAAATTCGCACCATCAACGATTACCTGCCGTTGTTTGCCGACCAGCCGCTGGCGTTTGAGCCGGGCACCAATCGCGCTTACTCGAATGGCGGCTACATTGTCCTGGGTGCAATCATCGAAAAGGTCACCGGCCAGACGTATTACGATTACGTCCGCGAACATATTTACAAGCCTGCTGGAATGACGAACACCGATAGTTTTATCAGCGGGGCGAAAACTCCCAATCTGGCCGAAGGGTATCGCCTCAATAAAAGCGGAGAGCGCGTCAACAACGTTGACACTCGACCGGGCCGAGGCAGTTCTGCTGGCGGTGGCTATTCCACCACGGAAGATTTGCTGAAGTTCGCCAATGCGTTGCGCGAATACAAACTGCTTAGCCCTGAAAACAGCAGAAGGATTTTGGGACGTGCAGCGGTTGCCGGAGGCGCTCCGGGCATTAACGCTGAGCTGGAAGTCGCTCCCGAATACACGATCATCGTGCTGGGAAATTACGATCCGCCGAATGCTGCAAACGTCAGCCGACACATTCGCAGCCAGCTTTTGCCGAACAGCAATTAAGCCATTCAGCGATTCATATTTGGGAGAAGAAATGAAAGGAACGAAGTTCTGTGCACAGTGCCTGAGCTTGCTGCTGATTTTTGCGACTGCGATCAGTCCGGCGATGGCTCAAAACCAGAAATCAGTTGAAGCCAGCTTGCGAGTAATCGTGGTTGATCCGAACGGTGAAGCGATTCCGAATGCTCAGATTGTCATCAGCAAACAGTCCAAAGAAGCCGCAAGCAATTCGCGAGGCGAAGCCATTTTCTCTCAACTTCAAACTGGCAAGGTTTCGCTCAGCGTCACTGCCGAAGGCTTTGCTCCGCGCACAATAAAGGACTTCAATCTGAAACCCGGCGCGAATCAGCTTGAAGTCAAACTGCCAATCGCCACGGTCGAAGAAAGCGTCACGGTTGCTCAAGACAAACGCGAAGCCAAAACCGATCCGCGCGGAGATGCGTTTTCAACAGTGCTGACGGCGGAACAAATCGCGGCACTGCCGGATGATCCGGAAGAGTTTGAGCAAGCGATCCGCAACATGGCTGGCCCCGGCGCGAATTTCCGCGTCAACGGATTTCGTGGGGGCAAACTGCCCCCAAAAAATCAGATTCGGGAAATTCGCTTTCGCACCAATGCTTACGCTGCTGAAAATCACGAATCGTCCTTCATCAGCGTGGACATTTACACCAAACCCGGTTTGGACAGTTGGCACGGCAGCTTCAATTTCGGCTTTCGTGACGAAGCGCTGAATGCGCGCAACGCGTTCGCACCTTCGCGAGCGGCGGAACAAAATCGGCGCTTTGGATTTGAACTCGGCGGGCCGCTTTGGAAAAAACATACTTCGGCGTTCATTTCTGCTGATGGTGTGAACAGCTACGAAGCCAGAACAATCGTTTCTGCGCTGCCGACGGGAAATTATTTCGATCAGATTCGGCAACCATGGAAAAATTTGAACCTCAGCGCGCGTGTCGAACATTTGCTGACGGACGCACACACCATGCGCGCCGAATATCAGCGCAACGCCACTCGGCGTGATAACAATGGAGTTGGAAACTTCGATTTGCCGGAACGCGGATACACCACCGATTCCGCCGAAAACGTATTGCGTTTCGCAGAATCGGGATCGTTCGGCAAAAAACTGTTCAACGAAATCCGGTTTCAAACCGTCTGGCAGGACGTGACGATTGATTCCCTTTCCAGCGCGACGACCATTCAGGTGCTGAACGCTTTCAACCAAGGCGGCGCGCAAATCAATAGCTCTCGCCGTTCGCGGGAAATCGAAATTGCAGACAATCTGGATTACGCGCTCAAAAAACATTCGCTGCGTTTTGGCGCACAGTTCGAAGCCTTTGATTACAACAGCAACGAGCTTCGCAACCAGAACGGCACGTTTGTCTTTTCCAGTTTGGATGCATTTCGCGCCGGAAGACCGACGACTTACACGCGGCGAAGCGGCGCAGGCTCAGTCAACTTCGATCAATACCAATTCGGCTGGTTTGCTCAAGACGATTGGCGCGCGGCGAAAAGCCTGACGCTAAGTTTCGGATTGCGCCACGAAGTTCAAACGAACCTTGAAGATAGAAACAACTTCATGCCGCGCGTTGGATTCGCCTGGTCGCCCACCAAAAGCGGCAAAACCACGATTCGCGGCGGCGCGGGAGTTTTCTACGACTGGTTTGGAGCCGATACGCTGGAACAATCATTGCGCGTCAACGGCCAACAACAACGCGATTTGGTAATCCAATCTCCAGGCTTCCCAGACCCGTTCAGTGGCGGATCGGCATTGACGCTGCCGCCCAGCCGAATTCAGCTTCAGCCTGGATTGCGAATGCCTTACGTAGCAATGACTTCCATTGGTGTTGAACGTGAGTTGCCGCAAGGCATCCGGTTTATGTCGCAATACTTTTTCCGCCGCGGCATTCACCAACTGCGTGGCCGTAACATCAACGCGCCGCTGAATGGGGTTCGCCCCGATCCAACAGCGGGAAACATCACCCAAGTCGAATCTTCGGCAAACTCCTTCAACCACACCTGGATGGTGAATTTGAACTGGATGAAGATGGGAAAGTTCATGATCGGCGCGAACTATGTTCTGTCGAAAACCACCGACGAAACTGATGGCGCGTTTGGCTTGCCTGTCAATAATTTCGACTTGCGGGCTGAACGCGGTCCATCAATGCAAGACACGCGGCATCGCTTTTTCCTGATGTCGAATTACACCTTACCCAAGGGCTTACGGCTGGGAACTATCTTTCAGGCCAATTCGGCGACTCCGTATAACATTACGACCGGATTTGATAACAACGGCGATACGGTCATTAACGACCGTCCGGCAGGAACCAGCCGCAATGCAGCGCGCGGAGCCGGTCGCTGGGATTTAAGCACGCGGCTGAGCTGGGGCTTTGGATTCGGCAAACCACCGGAAGCGCAAGGCGGCGGAGGCCCACAAGTCCGCATCATTCGAGGCGGATCAGACAGCGGCGATATGCTGGGAATGATCGGCGGAATGCCTGGGCAGGCGCAGAAGCGATTCCGCACGGAATTTTTTATTCAAGCCACGAATTTGTTTAACAACGTCAACCCAATTGGCTTTTCCGGCGTGCAAACCTCTCCATTCTTCGCCCAGCCAACAGCAGCGTTGGCCGGGCGAAGAATGGAAACGGGTATGCGGTTTAGCTTTTAGCTCTATCAATGCAGAAAGCCTAAGGCTTTCTGCATTCCAGCACACAGATCAGTTCCTTCTTGGGAGCAAGAAAACCGTTTATCGCGGGAAAGATCGTTTTCTTGACGCGGTTGCCGACGTTCCCTCCAATGGTCACAATTTCCGTATCGCTGGCGCTAACCACAATGTCGCAATGCGAGGCGTAAAAATCGTCTGGCTGATTATCAAAGGTGATATTCGGGTCAGGAGCGCTGGAACTGGGCTTTCGCCATTGCGCGATCAAATCGCCGGGCTTCGGTTTATATTCCGTCAGTCTGCGTCCGTAATAGGCTTTGTTTGGTTTGTTCAGTTTTGTGTTGTTGATGGACGCGCGAATGTAGGCGTGATGTCCCGCGCTAAATTGAAACTCTGTTAGCGGCATTCCGGCTTTTCGCATGCAGAAGCAAATAAAAGCCGCCGACCAGGCGACATTGGAACATCCGGTCAAATTGTTAATTCCCAAACCTTCGACCCAATACTTGCGAACCTGCTTCGAACCGTCTTTTTTCGTGCTGGTCGGCTCGCTTACGCACTCAAAAAGCTTCCCCTCGGTCCAAAAGGTCAATTCTCCGTTGGCAATATCCACTAACGTGCTTTGAAATGGCATGTTTGATCTCCTTTTTTGGCTGTTAAAGGTGTTTTTGGCTATTGAAAGAAGTGGCTAAGAACTGCGACGCGGCGGAGTATAGATTCGCTGGCGGCGGAAAAACAACGATTTTTTTGATGATGCTGCACGAAATTATCTCAAACTCCGACTTGAATCCTTCCGATTCCCAAATAGAAAAATCCAAAGCCTGATGCTAGACTGCGCCCGCGTTAAATCCCGCTTGGTTTTCAACTTATGCCTATCAACATCGGCTCTCGTTTCGACCGTTACGAGATAGTTTCGCTGCTCGGCGTGGGCGGAATGGGTGAAGTTTATCTGGCGCACGATACGCGACTGAATCGCAAAGTCGCCCTGAAAATCCTGCCCGCGCTTTATACCAACGACACGGAACGTGTGCGTCGATTTGAAAAAGAAGCCAAAGCCGCCAGCGCCCTGAATCACCCGAACATCATCACCATTCACGAAGTTGGGCAGGCCGCCATGGAATCAGGCAGCTTCCATTTCATTGCCACCGAATACATTGAAGGTCAGACGCTGAGAAGAAGAATTCGGAAGTCGGCGATTTCCATCACCGAAGCCGCCGAAATCACGCTTCAGATTGCCGCCGCCCTGGACGCCGCACATTCCGCAGGGATTTTGCACCGCGACATAAAACCGGAAAACATCATGGTGCGGCCTGACGGGTACGTGAAAGTCCTGGATTTCGGATTGGCCAAATTGACTGAACGTGGCGGGATTTCGGATTCGGATGATCTGCAACTCCCGCTTGAAAACGAAACGGATCCGGGCTTGGTGCTGGGAACCGCAACTTACATGTCACCGGAACAGGCTCGCGCACAGAAATTGGATGCGCGATCGGATTTGTTCAGCCTGGGAATTGTTTTTTACGAGATGATTGCCGGCCGTTCCCCGTTTCAGGAT
>CAYLJQ010000367.1:0-7034 GCA_964383955.1 uncultured Heliomicrobium sp.
ATTCTGCGAACAACTGAGCGATTAACTGAAAAGCCAATCAACGGAATTCAAATAGTCGGCGGCGGTTCGCAAAATTCCTATTTGAATCAGGCGACGGCAAATGCGACGGGCAAGCCGTTGCTGGCCGGGCCGGTGGAAGCGACTGTGATTGGCAATGTGCTGGTACAAGCCGTCGCGGCCGGCTGCTTTGCCAGCCTTGCCGAAGCTCGGCAGCACGTGGCGGCAAACCTGAATCGGCACCGCTTCGATCCGCAGCCGTCTCTTGCCTGGGAAACTGCGGCTCAGCGTTTTGCGGAACTTGAATCGCGTTTCTGATCCCCCTCATCGTCGAAGCCTGTAACCGCAATCGCCGTTGCAAAGTCTTCACAAACGCACCCTGCAAATCTGCGAAGATCACCATGAAGCGACGGTACGACTACATCGGTAGTCGAGCGTCGTCTGAGTTGTAAGCGTTCTGATACGCTGAGCGGAGAAAACAACGATGACAAAACTTGTTACTCTTAAATTCAGCTTGTTGCTGGCCCTGTTGCTGCCAACTCTTGGCGTTTCGCAAGCACCCGCTGTTCAGCAAACGGTCAAACAACCCGAAAGCCTGACGGCGGCAGAGTTTTCACGCTTGAGCCGGGAGATGTCGGAAGAAGGTGGCTTCTTTCGCTCCGACAATTTCACCTCCAATGAAACGGCCTATCTGACGGTTGTGGATAAACTCAAACAACTCAGTGCATCGGGCGGCGCTTACCTGGGCGTTGGACCGGAGCAGAATTTCACCTACATCGCCAAAATCCGTCCGCGTATCGCGTTCATTATGGACGTTCGGCGGCAAGCCGTTTTGCAGCATTTGATGTACAAGGCCGTCTTTCAGCGCACGAATGATCGCGTGCAGTTTCTGGCGTTTTTGCTCAGCCGTCCGCTGCCCAAAGAAAAAGCGGTGACGCCCAATTCTTCGCTCAGCGACATCCTGGCGTATTTCAGTGCGACACCGGCAGATGAAAAAGCGTACGCCGCAAACCTTGCCGCCATTCGCAAAACCATTCAGGAAGATTTTCAATCTCCTCTGTCGGAAAGCGATCAGAAGGGATTGGAATATGTGTACAGCACATTCCGCAATGACGGGTTGCAACTCAGTTATCGCAGCGGCGGCAACAATCCTGGCGGCGGTTTCGGCGGGCCTCCTGGCAGCGGATTCAGAGGCGGCGGATTTCCTGTCTTGAAAGACCTGATTGCGCAGACAGACCTGAACGGCAAGACGGGAAATTTTCTGGCCAGCAACGAAGACTTTGAATTCGTGCGCGATCTGCACCGCAAAAACATGATCATTCCCGTTGTGGGCAATTTTGCAGGGCCAAAGGCGCTCGGAGCGATTGCCGAATACCTGAAGAAAAACAATTTCACGGTGACGGCTTATTACCTGTCGAACGTTGAACAATACCTGTTTCAGGATGAGATATTCGACAAATGGGTGAACAACGTGCGCAAGCTGCCGATCACGGAAAAAAGTCTTTTTATCCGTTCGGCTTCCGGGCGCATTCAGCATCCGGCGGCTTTGCCGGGCCATCGCGCGGCGACGTTACTGCAGAAAATGACCGTCTTTCTGAAAGATTTTGATGCGGGTGTATACAAGAGCCATTTCGATTTGGTCACCACAAATTACATTGCGCCGGACAAGCCGTAGCTGTCTTGGTTTTTCCGGAGATTCCTGACAAACAATGATTCGAATAACACACGGTTCAACGCTGGGCTTATCCGACGTTGATGCTTTTCTTCAAACACTAAACACAGTTGAACAGAACCCCGCGACTTCCGAGCTTTTCGATCTGGCCGAGGAACTCATCGTGGCACGCGCGCCGGGAAGATTGGATGTCATGGGCGGCATTGCAGACTATTCCGGTTCGCTGGTGCTGGAAATGCCGATTCACGAAGCCACCTTTGTCGCGTTGCAGCGGAATGCGGATCGGCGTCTGAAAATTGTCAGCTTGTCCGAAGATTCCTCAGAAACCTTACGGTTTGAAATGCCGCTTGCGGATTTCGAACAGGCGGGCGAACCCATCGCTTACGAAACTGCCCGCAGCTATTTCCAGCGTGATCCGGTAGACCATTGGGCGGCGTACGTCGCTGGAATCTTTCTGGTGCTGATGCGCGAACGCGGCGTCCGGTTCACCGATGGAGCCCGGCTATTAATCGCATCGCGCGTGCCGCAAGGCAAAGGCGTCAGTTCTTCCGCCGCGCTGGAAGTCGCTGTGATGCAAGCCGTCGCCGCCGCTTTTGATGTTGCGCTTGAACCGCGTGAAACGGCGTTGCTATGCCAGCAAGTTGAAAATCTGGTGGCCGGAGCACCTTGCGGCGTGATGGATCAAATGACTTCCGTTTGCGGGGAATCGAACCGCTTGCTGGCGCTGCTGTGCCAACCGGCGGAGCTGCAAGCTTCGGTTTCCATCCCGGAAGAAATCGGATTCTGGGGAATTGACTCCGGCGTTCGTCACGCCGTTACCGGGGCCGATTATGGTTCGGTGCGCGTTGGCGCATTTATGGGTTACCGCATCATCGCTGAACTGGCAGGCTTCGACGTTACTTCAGGCGAACCAATAAAGATTGCGGATTCGCGTTGGGGCGGTTGCCTGGCGAATCTGACGCCTTCACAGTTTGAGCAGTTTTACGCCACGCATTTGCCGGAACGAATTATGGGGGCCGAGTTTCTAGCGAAGTACGGCGGAACGACGGACGCTGTTACGCGCGTTGATCCTGGTCGCAGCTACGCTGTGCGTGTTCCGACGGCGCATCCGATTTACGAACATCACCGCGTGCGATTGTTTGCTGAACTGCTCAGCGCGCGCATCACCGAACGCCAACTGGAATGCCTGGGTGAATTGATGTTTCAATCGCACGCCAGCTATTCGGCTTGCGGCTTGGGTTCCACAGCCACAGATCGTTTGGTGGAACTCGCGCGTGAAGCCGGACCCGCTGAAGGAATTTATGGAGCGAAAATCACTGGCGGCGGCAGCGGCGGAACCGTCGCCGTGCTGGGTCGCCGCGAATCAGTTTCCGCCATCACACGCATTGCAGAAAAGTACGCGCTCGAAACAGGGTATCAACCGTACATTTTTTCCAACTCCTCACCCGGCGGGGCAACCTTTGGCCATTTGCGGGTGCGTCGAGACAGTCAAACGGCTGACTGAATTTTAACGTCAACCGACAACGGCTGCTTGTAGTTGAACAGCAACGCAACTGACCATAAAAAACACAAAAGACACTAAAGACGTACAAGACCTACTTTGGCTTTTGTGGTGAAAACACTCCAGTTTTCAACTGAACTTCGCTTTAACTTCAACAAGGAGAAACGAGAATGAAACCCGTACTCGCCGTAATAACATTGTTGTTGCTGAATGTTGGCTTGGCTTTTGCGCAACCGGAAGCTCAGCAACAACGTGGAGGTCGTGGCCAACAACCACAAACTCAAACACCTGCACCCACAACCGCCGGGCAAACCGGGCAGCAACGTCCGGCAGCGCCATTGGAAGAAAAAAGTTCCGTTACGCGCGGAAGCGTGAAAGTCGGTAGCCAGCAGGTCAACTACACGGCTACCGCCGCGAATTACATCATCAAAGGAGAAGACGGTTTACCCAAAGCGTCTTTCTTTTTTGTGGCCTACACCAAAGACGACGTGCCGGATAAAACCAAACGCCCGATTTCGTTTATCTACAATGGCGGCCCAGGATCAGCTTCTTCGTATACGCACATGGGGTTGGGACCGAAGCGTATCGTGCTGACCGATGACGGCTTCGGAATGCCCGCGCCCTATTCGGTGGTTGAAAACGGCGATACCTTTTTGGACGCCACAGATATGGTTTTTGTGGATGCCATTTCGACCGGTTACAGCCGTCCCGCGCCCGGCGAAAATACGGCCCAATTTTACGGCGTGGTGCAAGACGCCACCTGGTTTGCCGATTTCATTTATCAATACATCACGCGCAATGAGCGCTGGGCTTCGCCGAAATTCCTGATTGGCGAAAGCTACGGCACGACGCGCTCGGCCCAATTGTCGTTTGTGTTGCAGCGCCGCCATCAAATTTACCTGAACGGCGTCGCGCTGTTGTCTTCTGTAGGTTTTGGCAACTGGGGCGAAGACGACCGGACGATCTTCTTCCTGCCGACGTTCATTCTGTCTGCGTGGTATCACAAACTGCTGCCGCCTGATCTGCAAAAGCTGAGCGCTGCCGAACTGGCGCAAAAAGCCCGCCAGTTTGCTCATGGCGATTATGCCGCCGCGCTGGAAAAGGGCGACGAAATTTCGCCCGCCGAATATCAGAAAACCGTAAAAGAGTTGGCGCGCCTGACGGGTTTGACGCCGAAATATATCGAGCAAACCAATCTGCGTGTCAGCCCGTTCCGCTGGTTCAAGGAACTGTTGCGCGACAAACGCAAAACCATTGGCCGCATTGACGCCCGCTTTACTGGAATTGACGCTGACGCCGCCGGAGAGCGCTACGAATACGATTCCAGCCTGGCGTCTTACGATGGTTCGTACGTTGCCATGTTCCAGGATTACGTGCGGAAAGACCTGAAATGGAATACCGATATGTTTTACACCCTCAGCGCCCGCGTGCAGCCCTGGGATCAAGGTCAACCCGGCGGCCCGGCAGAAGCCTTGCGCTCCGCAATGACGCAGCAAGGCCAGTTGAAGGTTCTGGTGATCAGCGGTTATTACGACGTTGCCACGCCGTTCAATGGTATTGAACACACCATTTCACACATGAACCTTGATCCGACGATCCGAAAAAACGTCAGCTTCACGTACTACGAAGCCGGCCACATGATGTACATCGAGAAAAAATCGCGCGAGAAACTTCGCAAAGACGTGGTGGATTGGATCAACGGCGCAGCCAAACCCATGACAGCGGCTGGTGGGGGACAATAACCTCTGATTCAAAACAGAGGCAAAATAAAAAGCCTGCCGATTCAATCGGTGGGCTTTCTTTGTGTAACGAGTCCTCACTTCTACACAATACAGTTGAATCGTTTTCCGGTTTAAGCCAGTACAAGTCAGCCTATACGCATACAAGACGCCGAGCCTAACTTGGTGGCTTACTGGCGCGACTCGCAATTCGTCAGTTCGTACCATTCAATCCACAGGAGACGTTATGAAAAAGAGGATCCGGTTTTTCGTAAAGAGCGGAGGGCCAATTGTATTTGGAATTTTGCTGTACGTATCGCTGCTTCTTCCGCACCAAACTGTTGTGCAAAGCCAGGGGCGTCAGCAAGAGCCAGGGCGATCCATCGGCACAATCAAAACTCAGGGCGATTTGATTGTCATGACGCTGAATGAAGGTGTGCTGGGCAAAGCCAATCTGTTCGACCTGGGCGGGCGTACCCTGCGCTTTACTCCCGAAGGAACCGGCTATCGTGCGGAAAATACGCCTCTAAAATGGGATGCCGAATTCGGCCCCGCGCTCACTGGTTCTCAGGTGCCGTTGCGCAACTTTACATTCCCGTATTCCGGCAAAAGCTGGGATTCGCTTTCTGTGGGCGTAACCGGATCAATCAGCTTTGGCAGTTCCGGTGCTGCTCAAGGCGGTGGGCCAGCCAATCGCGGAGGAGTCACTATTGACCGGTTCGCACAATTGCAGGACGCCGCGCGCACTTTGATCAACACGGTTCCGGCAATTTGTGTGTTCTTTAAGCCACGCATGTCCGGCAATCGTTACGTCAAGGAATTGGCGGATCGCGTGGTGCTGACCTGGAACTTGACCGAACCTATTGGCGGCATTCAAGACTTCACCTGGGTGCCGACGGTCAACCGGTTTCAAGCCGTGTTGTGGAAAGATGGGGCGATTGAAATGTCCTATGAGCAAGTAGCTGCCAAAGACGCAATTGTCGGTCTTTACCCGTTGGTTGCTGCTGGCGCGGAAAAGGAAATCGCGGCGTTCAGCGGGGAAGAGAATTCGGCTGTTGCGGCACACCTTGACCTAAAAGCTGTCAAAGTTTCAGTCGTGGACGGACTTTTCCTGAAGGTTACGTTCGAGACGCGCGGCCCCGTTTTGCCGGAAGGCGATGCAGGCTTGGCGGGCATTACCTACCGAGTCTCGTTTGATAAGCGCAAACCACTGCCCACGCGCGCGGAAAGCGCTCGCCCCGAAGCCGTCTGGACAGTTCGCGGCTTCGGCGCTGGCGGGCGTGGAGGCGGTGGACGCGGCGGCGCACCTCGGTATTTTGCATCCGGCCCAGGCGTTTCTCCGGTGGTGAAAACAAGCGGAAACACCATCTCGCTGCAGGGAATTTTGCCGGCAGAGTTCGCATCCGGAGAGCAGATCGCAATTTTCGCGGATGTCCAAACTGCGAATGCGCAATCTGCGGCGGACCAAATTCCGCTGCGCGCGGTAAGCCTTTCCGGAGTTCGCAGTCCCGCAGTAGACCTTTCTTCGGTGAGGCGGCAGGACGGCCCGTTCACGGTTGTCTACGAATCGTTTCACTATCTGGCTTTGCCCAATCCGCGGGATTTGACCTGCACAGTGATCAAAGCCCTGGGCGACAAGTTCGATTTCCTGGCCTATTACTCCGACTTTCGCATAGACAATCAGGAAGCGGGAACTCCCAGCACTGGGCCATTGGGTGGCGGTCCAGCGGGCGGCGCGGTGACGGGGATTGGAGCGGCGCAAAGAGGGCTGGAAAGTTACTGCACTTCGGGAAGATTCCAATGGCAGTTTGTCCAACCGGTCTACATCGGCTCCAATCAGGGGCAGGAACGCCCGCCTGCTGGAACAAGCGACGCTCTTAATCGCAACATCGGCTTTTATGATCGCCAACTCAGCCGCAAATCGACGGATGGAAGAATGCCACCGTATAACTACGGCATTGCGCAGATTGCCCACGAAATGGGCCACCGCTGGTCGGCGTTTGTTTCTGCGAAGGTGAACGGCGAAACCATTCCGCTTGGCCCAACGCATTGGGCCAAGGGGCTGCACGCGCCAGTTCCATTTCCCTATCAACGCCCAACGGAAGCTTCGGCGATGGGCGGCGGAGTTTGGCAGGACAATTTCGAT
>CAYLJQ010000368.1:0-7019 GCA_964383955.1 uncultured Heliomicrobium sp.
CCTACGCCTTTGCCAGAACCAGCAAACTGCTGCGAGAAAGCTATCAGCCGATTTTGAAAGAGCTCGGCATTCCACACACGTTGCTTGATAAGGGGCAAGAGGGAAAAGGCATTCGTCTGGCCACCATGCACCGTGTAAAAGGACTGGAATTTCCGATCATGATTTTGGCTGGCATCAACTCGGGTGTGATTCCGCTGCGATTACCTGCGGCTGATTCCGATCCGATTGCCAAAGCTGATCACGAAAATCGAGAACGATCTTTATTGTTCGTGGCAGCAACACGCGCTCGGGATATGTTGCTTGTGACCTGCGGCGGACAACCAAGTCCCTTCCTTCGTTAAACCATTTGAGGGAAAGTCCCAATTTTGATCCTGATGAGTGACTGATGACCAAAGAATTCGGACAGGCAATAATTGCTTCTGAGGCAATAAAGCTGGCCAAAAGCTTGCCAGCCCAACTGATTCAACTTCTCGGCAGTTTAATCAACAATTGTGATCTGAATGACTGGCCTGCTTCCAGAACTCAAATCATCCAAAATATTTCGCACCCGGAATATCGCACGCAGGTGGCGAGATTCCTCGATACTTGGCAGTCGCATGCTGGAGAAGTGTCTTCACAGAGCGTCACAATATCTCTCTTAACGGCAGCGGCGAGCGAAAACCACCATCGAGGACATCAATCTTTGGAGTTGGTTTGGACTGGACCGGATACCAGCGTTTTTCCCTTACGCCGGACTGAACAGGCCCTTCTACAATTAATTGCTACAGCGAAGCAAAGGCTGCTTATCGTCAGCTACGCCGTATACAACATTGCTCACATTTGTGAAGCCCTAATTCGTGCTGCAAATCGAGGTCTGCTCATTACGATCATTATCGAAGCCTCCAACCGCCTTGAAGCACAGAACGCGTACAATACGTTGAAAGCCTTTGGCTCTGAAGTAGTAAATCGTTGTTCAATTTATATTTGGCCACCGGAAAGGCGGGAAAGAGATGCCAAAGGCAAACTTGGCGCGCTACACGTCAAATGCGCGGTGGCCGACGGTCAACTATTGCTTATCTCTAGCGCAAACCTGACTGAGTATGCTTTTACAATAAACATGGAGCTTGGATTACTGGTTGAGGGTGGTGCCATACCAGAGCAAATAGAAAATCACTTCCATCAAATGATTCAGAGTGAGGTTCTGGTAAGTATTAACGGCTAATTGTGGAAGTAATGGTGGAAGTAAACAGCAAAAGCCGCTTTCGCGGCTCTTGTAAGTGATAGAAAAGATTGGCTCCTCAGGTAGGACTCGAACCTACAACCCCTCGGTTAACAGCCGAGTGCTCTGCCATTGAGCTACTGAGGAGCAAGATGAACTTGGTTGGATTTTCAATTCCGATGGACGTGAGGAGGATCGAACTCCTGACCTCCGCATTGCGAACGCGGCGCTCTCCCAGCTGAGCTACACGCCCAAAAACGAAGGCGCATCTTACTGATCGGTCTTTGCCCTGTCAAGAAGTCGGCCAAATGAAAAATCAGATTTTCTCCTGGCCCCCTCCAAACAGGTTCAGGCAACCGGCTTAAAGACGATCTGTTTGTGTTGAAGCTTGCCTTTTTGAATCAGCACTTCTTTTTGCGCTTCGGTGTCAATTTCGCAGGCGACATCGCCCACGCGTTCCTGGTTGAGCTTCACGCCGCCGCCTTCAATCAAGCGGCGCGCTTCCGCCTTGGACGCGGCAAGCCCGGCATCCACCATCACATCCACCAGCTTAACCTTTTGCTTGGACACTTCGACGGTGAAGGTTTCAATTTCCGTCGGCATTTCGCGCATGCGGAAACGGCGAATAAATTCCGCTTCGGCGGTATCGGCGTCGGCTTGGGAATGAAAATCAGCGACGATTTTCTTGGCCAGTTCCGATTTGGCGTCACGCGGATGTTTGCGGCCTGCTTCAACGTCAGCTTTCAAACGGGCGACGTCAGCAGGCGTCAAATCCGTCAGCAGTTCGTAATACTTCCACATCAGTTCGTCGGAAACGGACATGGCTTTGCCGTACATATCGTCAGCAGATTCCGCAATGCCGATGTAATTGTTCTTGCTCTTCGACATCTTTTCGACGCCGTCCAGGCCTTCCAGCAAGGGCGTCGTCATAATCACCTGGGCTTCGACGCCGTAAGCGCGCTGAATTTCCCGCGCCATCAGCAAGTTAAACTTTTGATCCGTTCCGCCAAGCTCAATATCGGCTTTCAGCGCGACGGAATCGTAGCCTTGCGCCAATGGATACAGCAGTTCGTGCAGGCTGATTGGCACTCCGGCGGTCAGGCGCTTCGAAAAATCTTCGCGTTCCAGAATCTGCGCCAGCGTGACTTTGGCCATCAGGCGGACAAAATCTTCCGGTTTGAAGGCATTCAGCCAGTTTGCATTGAATTCGATGATCGTCTTTTCGGGATCGAGCAGTTTGAAGATTTGCGTCTTGTAGGTTTCGGCGTTCTCCAGAACCTGTTCGCGTGTCAGCGGCGGGCGCGTCGTGTTTCGTCCAGTCGGATCGCCAATCATTCCCGTGAAATCGCCAATCAGAAAAATCACGTCGTGGCCAAGCTGCTGAAAGGCTTTCATCTTGCGAATGACGACCGTGTGGCCCAGGTGAATGTCCGGCGCGGTCGGGTCGGCACCAAGCTTGACGCGCAAAGGGCGCCCAGTCGCGGCGGATTTTTCGAGCTTCTTTTTCAGCTCTTCGACGGGGATGACATCCACGCAGCCTTTGGTCAGAAATGCAATTTGTTCGTCTATGGTCATAAGTCGGTAGTCAATAGTCAGTAGTCTTTCGCCTTCCGCCCAAATTCATTGGCCAACCTTACTTCAGATTTGTGGTTGCCAACCTGCGAAATTCATTAAACAAGTTTTCGTTCGCAAATGCGCGTTTCGGCAGAAAGTTGAATGATTCGTTGCCGTAAACCAGCATCAAGCCTTCCGGATATTCCAACAATCGCTGGTAATACTTCCAGTCCAGGTTCGATTCGATGATGCCCATGCGGAAGTAAACGCCCGCGTCGCTGAATGCTACTTCGTGTTCCGTTTCAAACAGCGGTTCGCGCTGCCATTTGCGGTTGGATGCCAGCCGCCGAACTCGCGGCCCGGCAAAAATCACGACGACACCCAACAGCATCACGGCTACCGCAAAAACGCCCAGCCCCTCAAAAAACAGCAACGCTGCTCCGGCAAGGATCAGCAAGATGCCCGCCACCCATTCGGGCGCTACGGACTGATGTTGGCGGCGGAAAAATTCCTGCGCCGCAAAGTATTCTTCCCAAGTCAGATAAAATTTGATGCTTTCAGTCATGGTCAGGCCTCGAACAGAAGTCGCGTATTCTGCCATCCGGTTCCAGGTTTGCCAACGCCTGGGTGCGCATCGCTTCCAGCGTGCGGCCCAGGCAGGCGACAAGGTGAAGAGAAAAGCACCAAGACCGCGAGCCGGAGGCATCGCGTACCCAAGAGGCGCCAAGACCGCGAGCCGGAGGCATCGCGTACCCAAGAGGTGCCAAGACTGCGAGCCGGAGGCATCGCCTACCCAAGAGGTGCCAAGACCGCGAGCCGGAGGCATCGCCTACCCAAGAGGCATTTTTGACCGTCCGCAAACCCGTCTGTTAGTATCCGCACCTCGTTTTTGTGCCTTCACGTTGACCCCGCACAAAACCCATCAAAGTTCATCGAAAGGTTTCGGTAGTAATCATGGCTGCTCCAAGCATGGAAAAGATTGTGAGCCTGTGCAAAAGGCGCGGGTTCATCTTTGCGAATTCGGAAATTTACGGCGGCATCGGCTCCACCTGGGATTACGGTCCGCTGGGCGTTGAGCTGAAAAACAACGTTATGCGCGCCTGGTGGCGTTCGGTGGTCTATGACCGCGACGACATGGAAGGGCTGGACGCAGCGATCCTGATGAACCGGCTGGTCTGGCGCTATTCTGGCCACGAAGCCACGTTCAGCGATCCGCTGGTGGATTGCCGCGAATGCGGCAAACGCAGCCGCGCCGACCATTTGAAAGACGGCAAATGCCCAAGCTGCGGTTCGAACAACCTGACTGATCCGCGCAATTTCAACCTGATGTTTAAAACAACCGTCGGCCCGGTTGAAAGCGATGAAAACATCGCGTATTTGCGGCCTGAAACCGCGCAAGGCATTTTCGTCAACTTCGCCAACGTGCAACAGGCGATGCGCCGCAAACTGCCCTTCGGCATCGCGCAAATCGGCAAAGCATTCCGCAACGAAATCACGCCCGGTAATTTCACCTTCCGCACGCGCGAATTCGAGCAGATGGAGATCGAATACTTCTGCAAACCGCCGCAGTTTTTGCAGCCTGGCGAAAAGAACGATCTGGAGCTTCACGCAGAATGGGTTGAACAGCGATTCAACTGGTACATCAAGCTCGGCCTTGATCCGGCGAAGCTGATCAAGCGCGAACAGAGCAAAGAAGAGCTGGCGCATTACGCCAAAGCCACCGTTGACATCGAATACAAATTCCCCGGCTCGCTCGGCTACAGCGAACTGGAAGGTGTCGCCAACCGGCAGGATTACGACCTGTCCGCACACAGCCGCGACATTCCCGACCCAGACTTACAACGATTGAAGCTGACTGCCAACGCCGACAGCACCGGCAAGCTGGATTATTTCGATGACCAGTTTGTGAATGCAGACGGCAAAAAAGGCGCCCGGTACATTCCTTATGTAATTGAACCTTCGGCGGGAGCGACACGCGCAACGCTGGCGTTTTTGTGCGAAGCCTACAACGAAGAACTGGTCAGCGAACCGAAAGCGGAAGAACTGACGCCGCTCCGCGAAGCGAACGCTGCCGCACTGAAAAGCATCGGCAAAAAAATCGCGGAAGCGGAAAAAGCTGCGGCAAAAGGCGAAGCTGTCGCTCCAACCGCCGAGCAACTGAAAGCAATTCAAGCTGCGCTGGAAACCGCAGACGCTGGATTGCCGCAAACGCTGCTGGACGTGGAAGACGCTTGTAATTTGCCGGGTGCGGACAAAATCGAATTGCTGAAGAAAGTCCGCCAAATCACCGGCAAGCTTTGCGATGAATACACGCGCGTCGTGTTGAAACTGCATCCGCAACTGGCTCCGATCAAAGTCGCCGTCTTCCCCTTGAAGAAAAACGAACCGCGGATTGTCGAAGTCGCCAAACAGATCAAACGCGATCTGCAACCGTTGATGCGCGCGGTATACGACGACACGGCTGCCATCGGCAAACTGTATCGCCGCCAAGATGAAATCGGCACGCCGTTTTGCATCACGGTGGATTACGACACGCTTGGTGAAGGCAAAGATCCGGCAGCGACTTCTGTGAGCGGTACGGTCACCGTCCGCGAACGCGATTCGATGCAGCAGGTGCGCGTGGCAATCACCGAACTAGAAATTTATCTATTGAGCAAGCTGAAGTAGTAATTTTGGATTTTTGGTTTTGGGTTAACAGCCAAATCCAAAGTTCAAAATCCAAATCCCAGAATCATAATGAATCTCCTCCAGGCAATTATCCTCGGTATCATTCAAGGTTTGACCGAGTTCATTCCCATCAGCAGCAGCGGCCATCTGATCATCGCTCAAAAGCTGATGGGGCTGGACCAACCCGGCGGCCTGTCCCCGGAACAGATCACGGCCTTTGTTGCCGTGATTCAGTTGGGCACGCTGGCCGCAGTCATCCTCTATTTTTTGAACGATATTTTGACCATCACGCTGGGCTGGATTCAGGGCAATTTGATGTGGATGCAAGGTCATCGCGGCAGTCGCGGTTACAACGCGCGCAAATCGGCCCGACTGGGATGGCTGATCATTATCGGCTCGATCCCGATTGGCGTCGTCGGCTTGCTGGCGAAAAAGGTCATCGAAGGCAGTTTGACCAAAAGCCTGCTGGTCATCGGGTCAAGCATGGTCATCTGGGCGTTGATTTTGTGGCTGGCGGAACAGGTCGGCAACAAACGCCGCGAAATGGAACACGCCGGATTGCGCGAAGCATTGGTCGTGGGTTTCTTTCAAGTCTTTGCGCTGATTCCCGGTTCGTCGCGTTCCGGCACAACCATCGCCGGAGCGTTGTTCGCCGGAATGAGCCGCGAAGCCGCCGCGCGGTTTTCCTTCCTGCTTTCGATTCCCACCATCGCGGCCAGCGGAGTGCTGGAAATGCGCGAAGCCTTTCACATCCTTGGCGATGGTGCCAGCCTGTTGAATCTGATTGTTTCCACAGTGGTTTCCGGAGTCGTTGGGTACCTAAGCATCGCGTTTTTGATCAATTATCTGCGCCGGCATTCGACGGCGGTCTTTATCGGTTATCGGCTGATCGCAGGGCTGATTATCCTGAGCCTGGCATATAAAGGTTGGTAAACCTGATGGATTGTGACCCGCTTTCTACCGGTCGCGGTTCTGAAACGAATACAGCTTGGCCGGACGGTGCGCGCCATCACTGCGCGTTTCGTTCAGTTCGCGAATTTGCCCTTGAGCCAGAATCTTTTTGCGGAAGTTCCGTTTGTCCACCGGTTTCTGCAAGATGATTTCATAAACGCGCTGAAGTTCCGACAAGGTAAATTTTTTCGGCAGCAATTCGTATCCCACCGTCGTCCATTCAATCTTGTTCCGCAACCGCCACACCGCGTAATCCAGAATTTTCTTGTGATCGAACGCCAATTTTGGCGAATTGAAAACCGAATGCCATTCGGCTTCGGCGGCGTCTGAAGCCGCGCGAATCCGCTGACTTTCCGCATCCACCAGCGCGAAATACGAAACGCTGATGACACGGCCACGCGGATCGCGTTTGGGATCACCGAAGGTATAAAGCTGTTCCAGATACACTTTTGTCACGCCGGCTTCTTCTTTTAATTCACGCGCAGCGGCTTTTTCCAACGATTCGCCAATTTCAACAAATCCACCCGGCAACGCCCAGCAGTTTTTGAACGGTTCGCCGCCGCGCCGGATCAGCAGCACTTTCAGATCGTTGTCGGCAATGGTGAAAATCACCAGATCAACCGTGACAGCAGGTCGAGGATATTCGTAG
>CAYLJQ010000369.1:0-7009 GCA_964383955.1 uncultured Heliomicrobium sp.
TCGCAAAGCCAACGGGTTGAACGGGGATTTCGTGGTGATGTTTGCCGGAAATCTGGGCTTTATTGCGATGCTGGATAACGTCGTCGAAACGGCCAGCTTGTTGCAGCACAATCCGAACATTCAATTTCTGATTGTTGGCGAAGGAAATGCCAAGCCCGGTTTGGTCAATCGCGCAAGCGAACTTGGCTTAAAAAATATCCGGTTTTTGCCGACACAATCCAAAGAAGTGTTGCCTGAAATGTTGGGCGCTGCAGATTTGTCGCTTGTGACGCTGAACAAACAGTTGGGGCAGTTAAATGTCCCCAGCAAGACGTATTCGATTATGGCCAGCGCGCGACCTGTACTGGCTTCGGTGCCGGTGGATTCGGAAATTGCTTCCTTGATCAAACTCGCAAACTGCGGTTTGGGCGTGCCGCCTGAAGATCCGGCTTCGATGGCCAGGGCGATTCAGCATTTGGCCGGACAGCCGGAAAAGCTGCGACAGTTCGGAGCCAATGGCCGCCGCTACGTTGAAGAAAATCTCAGTCGTCAACGACTGACTGCGAAATATAACGAACTCCTGCACGAAGTGGCGGGAGCGAAACCTTGAACCGGACATAACCCCACATTATGAATCCAAACTTTTATCAATCATCCGTTGACGAAGCTGTTTTGCCTGCCGGGCAAAACGGAATTGATGTCGGCTCTTTTTTTCGTTCGCGCAATCACCGCGAACCTTCGTTAAAGCGGCCTTTGGACGTAACGCTTTCCTTTTTGATGCTGCTGCTTTCGGCTCCGCTTTCGATTCTGGTGGCGATCTTGATCAAACTGGAAGACGGCGGCCCGATCTTTTATCGCCAACGACGTTGGGGCAGGCACGGCCAACGGTTTTCCGTGTTGAAATTCCGAACCATGATTGCCGAAGCGGATCGCAAGTTCGGATTAAAACAGGCGGAAGAAAACGATCAGCGCATCACCAAAGTGGGCCGTTTGTTGCGCGCAACGGGCCTGGACGAATTGCCGCAAATCATCAACATTTTGCGCGGCGAAATGAGCTTTGTCGGTCCCAGGGCCTTGGCCGTCGGTGAAATCATTTATGACGAAACAGGGAAGCGTTTGGAGTACGAACAGGTTCGCGGGTTTATAGAGCGACTGGCTGTGCGTCCGGGGCTGACCAGCTTGGCGACGATTTTCATCCCCAAAGATTCCGTCGCGCAGCGGAAATTCCGGTACGATTTGCTTTACATTCGGAAACAAAGTTTTCGTCTGGACCTGTATTTGATTCTGCTTTCGTTCTGGATCAGCTTTCGCGGCAAATGGGAAACGCGCCAGAAAAAGCTGTAAAAGAAAAAAGAAAAGTTTCTTGCCTCATTAAAACCCCGAAAGTATATTGCCCTTGCTTAATCTCACAAAAAATCCCCGTAAGGAGTAGGACCGGCCCCCACCGGTGTTTTTCATCAACAATGAAAATTGTTATTGCAGGCGCTTCGACGTCAGGGCTGTTAGCTGCGTACCTGTTGTCAAAAGCTGGACACGAGGTGGAAGTTTTGGAACGATCGGCAAAACTGGACCCGGCAGTCAGAACGCTGATCGTCACGGATAAAATCAACGAAGTGCTGGGATTTGTCCCGCACGAAATCATTCTCAACGAAGTTAAACACATTGATCTATTTTCAAAATCCAGAAGCTCCAAGATGGAACTGGATCGTCCTGATCTGATTATTGCGCGGGAAAAGCTGATTCTGATGCTGGCGCGCATGTCGCAGGAAGCGGGAGTAAAAATTTCTTTGAACCGCCGGTTTCAATCGTTTGCTTCCGGCAAAAATGGCGTTGCGATTTCTTACCGCAACCTGGAAACCGGCGAAGACAAACGCGAAATGGCCGATTATCTGATTGGCGCTGACGGCGTTTACAGCGCGGTGGCCAAAGCGGCCTCGTACAACGGACATTTTCACACGTCGTTGTTGCAGGCGCGTGTGAAGCTGCCCAAAGGCGTTAGTCGCAACACGTATCAAGTCTGGTTCGACGTGGCGCGGACAAAATACTTTTACTGGCTGATTCCAGAATCCGAGGACATTGCCGCTGTTGGGTTGATTGCCGATGACGCCCGACAAGCAGGCGTCAATTTGAAATCGTTTTTAGATGAACACGGCTGGCAGCCGCTGGAATACCAGGCTTCAAAAGTGCCGATGCATAAGTATGAGTATTCGGCCAAAGTGAAAGAAGTCAGCCGGCGTGTGTTTCTGGTCGGCGATTCAACCGCGCAGGTCAAAGTAACCACGGTTGGCGGCGTCGTCACGGGTTTTCGCGGCGTGCGCGCAGTCGTCGAAGCGATTCTGGAAGGCAGAAGCGTCGGCAAGGAAAGCAAGGGGCTGAAGCGCGAACTGGATTTGCACTTGCTGGTTCGGCGTGTGTTGGACGGATTTACGGATGCCGATTACGACCGGCTGATTGATTTTATGGACGGCGAACTGAAAGGCGTTCTTTCCGCCGAAACGCGAGACGATCTGGCGCAAATGTATCTGCGGTTGGTCGCTTCGCAGCCGCGATTGGTCATGCTGGGAGCGAAAGGCTTGCTAAGAAGCATGGGCTGATCCATTCGTTGGGGTTGTGGCAAATTATGGAAATTTCTTTTGCAAAGCGAGTCGTTGTTCCGCCAGATACATTAATCAATGTGATCGGCGAAGAATCCGTGCTGTTGAATTTGAAAAACGAGCGCTACTACGGGCTGGATGTGATGGGAACGCAGATGTGGCAGGCGCTGACCGGCAGCGACTCCATCCGCGCAGCTTACGAAAAACTGCTGAGCGAATACGAAGTCAGCGACGAAGTGCTGCAAAACGATTTGACCGATTTGCTGGATAAGTTATTGGAAAACGGCTTAGTGGAGTTGCAAGGTGAATAAACTGGCGAAACTGAAAGCGATGTCCGGGAATGAGCGCCGATGGCTGATGCAGGCCTGGATGCTGTTGCCGGTCGTGAAAGTTTTGCTCTGGCAAATTGGCTATCGCCGCACACTTGCGAACCTGGAACGCTGGCTTCCTTTGCAGCCTGGTAATCCGGGCACTGCCAATCACAAAACGCAACAGCAGGCCATCACGCTGGGACGGTTGGTCAACATGGCCGCGAATCACAGTCCGTTCGTGATCAACTGTTTGCCACGGTCGTTGGTTTTGTGCGGGATGTTGCGACGCGCAGGCCTTACAGCCGAATTGCGCATCGGCGTGCAAAAAGAATCAGATGCTTTTGCGGCGCACGCCTGGGTAGAATACGGTGGACAGGCGTTGAATGAGAATACAACGGTTGTCGCTGATTACAGCCCGTTTGCGGAATCGTTTGTTTTGCCTGAACAGGGGCTTTCGCCGTGAGCGGGATCGCGGGCATTTATCATCGCGCTGGCCAACCGGTTGCCGCTGAGCAACTGCATAGGATGACCGATGCGGCGGCGCACCGCGGAATGGACGATGCGGGGTATTGGGTTTCAGGAGCAGTTGGGTTGGGGCATCGGATGTTTCACACGACGCCGGAATCCCTGAACGAACGCCAACCGCTGACGGACGAAACCGGCCAGCTCTGTCTGACGTTTGATGGGCGCGTTGATAATCGGGAAGACTTGCAGCGCGAACTGGAAGCAGAAGGTTTCTGGTTGCGCTCAGATACTGACGCTGAAATTGTGCTTCGAGCGTATCAATGCTGGGATGAAAAATGCGCTTTGAAGATTCTCGGTGATTTCGCGCTGGCAATCTGGGATGGACGGCAACAGCGGCTGTATTGCGCGCGCGATTTTTTCGGCATTCGACCATTTAACTATTTTCTGAATGAGCGCACGTTTCTTTTTGCCTCAGAACTTCATCAGCTCTTTGAACACAAATCGGTTCCACAGCATCCCAACGAAGGGATGATTGGCGAAATGTTGTGTGGTGACCTATGGAATACTGAAGAGACCCTGTGGCAGGGAATTTTACGATTGCCGCCCGCGCACTTTCTGATCGTCAATGCCCACGGTGTCCGCAAGGAACGCTACTGGCAAATTGATCCATCACGCCAAATTCAGTATCGCCGTGACGAAGAATATGCCGAACATTGCCGCGAATTGATTGCCGAAGCCGTGCGTTGCCGATTGCGCAGCCACGGACCGGTCGCTGCTGATTTGAGCGGCGGTTTGGATTCTTCCTCTGTCGTTGCGATGGCACAACATCTAATTCAGAACGGCAAGACCACTGTTTCTGGTTTCAAAACCTTTTCCTGGATTTTTCCGGGGCAGGCTTGCGACGAAAGCAAGTTTATCCATTCAGTGATTGAGCATTGGAACTTGGACGCGCACACATTGGTGCCAAGCGTCACGTCGCCGGATTTGTATGTTGATCGAGTGCTGCGCGTTCTCGATTTTCCTGGTTACCCCAATTCGACGGCGGGAAATGTCTATCAGGAATTGATGCGACAAGAAGGCTATCGCGTTCAGTTGACTGGCGAAGGCGGTGACGAATGGTTTCAAGGGATTACCGAGCCAGTGATCGAAGCGTTCAAACAGTTTAAGCTGGTTTCCGTTTTACAGGCGCTGCGAAACCAGGACGAAGCGGCGACGCTGTTTCGATGGATGGTGGGGACAATGCGTGTCAAACTGCGGTCTCATTTGCCCAGAGCATTCTTGCAGGCTTGGCGTCAACTGCGCGCGCAACGCGCTACGGTTCCTTCTCATATTGCGCCGGAATTTGCCCGACGAATCCAATTTCTCTCGCGGACGCAGGAAATCGAAGATTGGCCTCAGTTTATTGATTATGCGCAATCACTGCTCTACGGCAGCCTTAGGCTTCCAGGCAGCCAGTACCTATTTGAGATCGGGGAACGGGATGCAGTAGCCGCCGGGATTGAGAGCCGTCACCCGCTGGAGGATCGTCGTGTTGTGGAATTCGGTTTCGCCCTGCCGGACACCCAGCGCCAGCGTAATGGATTGAACAAATTTGTGTTACGCCAGGCAATGCGCGGCTTATTTCCAACAAAAGTTGAACAGAGAACGGATAAAGCGGAATTCTCCAACATCTTTTTTGATAGTTACCGCGCAACGCTGCAAAGTGGGGCTGACATAGGACAGATCGGAATTCGGCAAGGGTGGCTAGTTGCGTCGGAAGTGCAGCAGATGCGCAACCAGTTGAATCGGATTTTGACACAAGGTACAAACGAGTTCTGGATTCATATTTGGACTCTTTGGGCCATTCATGGAATTGAATTGTGGTGGTCGGAATGTGCCAACGTCCCACAAGTTAGGGGACGGAACAGACCAACCTGTCGCGCAACCCTCGCTGTGCAAAAAACAGCCAGCTGAATGCCGATAGCAAACAAGTCTAATTTCAAGCGATGCCGTCAATCAGTCAACAAAACTTGGCCAATTATTCCCCGGACAATCGGTCAACATTGGAGAAATAACCATGAGCACAAACGAAGAAAACTCATCTACAAATGAAACTGTGTTACAGCAGAAAAAAAGTCCATATTACCCTCCGCAGCTTGTCGAATACGGGAATATTGCCACAGTAACGCAAGGCGCAATGTCCCCTTCGGTTCCTGACATGATGGGGGCAGGTGGAATGGGCGGAATGATGATGTGAGCGCGCAGATTTCCCTTGCCGGAGATGGGATTCTTTGCAAGCCTGAGCAATAGGACACATTGACTATTCATGGCCATTTATCAAGCTTTTGGAGCCACGATTGCCAGCAACATCAGGCTGCCGGATTTGCCTGTAAGCACTTCGCCTGGTGCCGATTACTTTTTTTGTCAACAGCCACCTTCCTACCCATCGTCTGAAACGTATGACTGGTTTCATCAATGGACTTTGGAGGACGGAACCTCTTGGGCATTACTTGCCAAATATCTGGGGGGCACGCTGATCCGTTTTCCGGGATTCGCAGATTTTCGTGTTCAGAATGATGTCAATGAAATCCACTGCATCCCCAGTCCTGGCATTCCACAAGAAACAACAATCCACCTTTTTCTCGATCAGGTTTTTCCTTGCTTGCTTTCCGGCGGCAATCAATTGCTGTTACATGCGGCTTCTGTTGTGGTTGATTCGAATGCGGTGGTCTTTATCGGCGAAACCGGCTCAGGAAAATCAACGCTAACCTCCAGCTTTGGCAAGGCTGGATTCAAATTGCTAACCGATGATGGTTTGTTAGTGGTTGAGGAGGCAGGGCGTTTTTGGGGAGTTCCAAGCTACCCAAGTTTAAGGCTGTGGCCGGAATCTTTACCTGAGCTTTTCGCAGAACAACCCATTTCCACCGCTGTCGCCCACTACAGTGCAAAGCAACGAATTAGTGCCGGACAGGCAGCGGTTTCATTCGCGTCGGAGCGAATGCCGTTACGTAGAGTTTATCTGTTGCGGCCTCAACAAGATGATGTTGCTGAACCGGTCACAGTTACTAGGGTTTCACCACAGCAAGCATTCAGCGAATGTTTCAACAGTATTTTTCGGCTGGATGTAAAAAACCATTCGCAGTTAAAAGATCAGTTCAAAATGACCGCCAGATTGATCGAAACGACGCCGGTTTTTGCCATAAGCTTTCCACACAATTTTTCGTTGTTGTCGTCAGTTCGGACGTGCATCCTTGACCACCTGAGCCAGAACGAAAATGAGTGATTACTCTATTAATGATTACCATTCCATGGTTACCGACAATGTTCGGATGGACGCTTACTTAAAGGCGTTGCGTCAGCAGATAACTCCGAATTCAGTTGTGGTTGATCTTGGCACAGGGACAGGTATCTTTGCGTTTTGGGCGATTCGCTTTGGCGCGCGAAAGGTTTATGCAATTGAACCGAATGATGCGATTCAGACGGGGCGTCAAATTGCCGCCGACAGCGGATTCTCCGAACAGGTCGAATTTATTCAAGGTCTGTCTACACAGATCACGCTGCCCGAAAAAGCAGATGTCATCGTCTCCGATCTGCGCGGAGTATTGCCACTTTATGGCCATCACATTCCAACCATTATTGATGCGCGGGAAAGATTGTTGGCGTCGAGCGGCGCGTTAATCC
>CAYLJQ010000370.1:0-6981 GCA_964383955.1 uncultured Heliomicrobium sp.
ATTGGCCAGGAATAAGTCAGGGTCGCCGTCGTTGTCATAATCGAAAAACCGCAATCCCCAACCGCTCAGCAGTCTTGTCGCCTGGCCGATTTCTCCAGCTTGATCCGTAAAAGTCAGGTCTTTTTCGTTGTGGTACAGGCTGAACAATTCCTGGTCAATGTTGGCGACAAACAAATCCTGCCAGCCGTCACCGTCGAAATCCGCCGCATCCACGCCCATCCCGGAACGCGGACTGCCTGCGTCGCTGTAGCCAACGCCGGAAGCCAGACCGATTTCTTCGAACTTGCCGCCGCCTTTGTTGACAAACAGATGATTGGCAACTGTGTCATTGGCGACAAACAAATCTATCAACCCGTCGTTGTTCAAATCTGTGGCGATTGCGCCAAACGATTTCCCAAGCGAATTGGCGATGCCGGAAGCTTTGCTGACATCGCTGAATTTGCCATTGCCTTCGTTGTGAAACAGGAAGCTTGGGCGAGGTTTGAACACGCGAGGAATGCAGTAATACCGGCGGCCTTGTTTATTGTCTCCGCAAAAGACGCTGCCCGAAGCGCTGTATTGCACGAAGCTGGAAACAAACAGGTCGAGTTTGCCGTCGTTGTCGTAATCGAACCACGTCGCGCAAGTTGACCAGTTCGGCGCGCCGACTCCGGCATCGTCCGTGACATCGGCAAATGTTCCATTGCCTTTATTGCGAAACAGAACGTTCTTGCCGTAATTCGTGACGTACAAATCCTGCCAACCGTCGCCGTCAAAATCCGCTGCCGCTGCTCCCATTCCGAAATGTCCCATTTTGCCGCAAGCGACTCCGGCTTTTTCAGTCACGTCTGTGAACGTGCCGTCGTGATTGTTGCGGTACAGCGCATTTCGAATCGGCGTTTTCGGCGAATAGAAATCCGAAGGCCCGCTATTGACCAGATACACGTCCAGCCAGCCGTCGTTGTCGAAGTCGAAAAACAATCCTCCGCCACCGCAGGTTTCCGGCAAGTGGCGAGCATCCGAACGTCCGTTGTCGTGAACCCAGGTGATGCCGGTTTTCGACGAAGGAACCTCAACAAACGTCGTTTGCTTCTGTGTCTCAGGCGAAGTTTGCAAAGCCGAAATCAGCGACCCCGCGACAAATAAAGCTGCAAAAAGAAATCTCAAAATCATCGTTGCCACTTACCTGATAACCGCTCGCCTCTTCTGCCGCGTAGCGGCAGAAGAGGCGAGCAGCTATCTTTACTATTACTTGATCGGGGAATAATCGGTCGCACCCAAAATCACGGACTCGACTTTTTCAGCAAGTCTGCCGTTCTTTTCGCTTTCGGCGCGCGCTTTTTGCCAGTCTGGATCAGCGGCGAACGCCTTCCAGGCTTTGTCACGCGCTTCGCGGTTGGCATACGCCATTACATAAACCAGCGTATTTTCTGAACCTTTTTCCTTGTCGGTCGGCCCCCAGAAACCCACGACTTCCATGCCGTGCTTTTTGAACAGCTTGATCGTGTGGTCGCGGAAGCGTTTGTGCAGGTCTTCCAGCTTGCCCGGCGCAGCGATGTAAGTGCGGATTTCGTAACACTTGCCGTCTTTGACCAGCGAAGGGCTGGGCGCGATGGTTGGTGCGGCGGGTTGCGCAGGCGGCGTTTGAGCCGTTTGAGCAGAAGCCACGATTGAAGCAAGCATCAGAGTTGCAGCAAGTGCGAAAAGCTTGAAGAGTTTATTCACGTGTCTTGTCTCCATTGGTAGTTGATAAGTATCCACAGAAAAAATCCTGAAATATCCCGTGAATCCTCTCGAAGAGGATTCACTTCGGCGGCATGCGAAGCGCGCCGTCCAGACGAATGACTTCGCCGTTGAGCATTTCGTTTTCGATGATGTGTTTGGCCAACGCGGCGTATTCCGACGGGTCTCCCAGGCGTGGCGGGAAAGGAACTTGCGCGCCCAGGACTTTCTTCACGTCTTCCGAAAGCCCGGCCAGCAAAGGCGTATCGAACAAACCCGGCGCAATGGTCACAACGCGGATTCCGCTTCTAGCCAGGTCGCGCGCAATCGGGAGCGTCATGCCGACAATGCCGCCTTTTGACGCCGAATACGCGGCTTGTCCAATTTGCCCGTCAAAGGCCGCAATCGAAGCCGTGTTGACGATCACGCCGCGTTCGCCGGAAGCATTCGGTTCTTGCGAATTCATCTGTGCCGCAGCCAGCCGGATGACGTTGAACGTGCCAATCAGGTTTACTTCAATGACTCGTTTGAACGAAGCCAGCGAATGCGGGCCATCTTTGCCAACGGTCTTTTCGCCGACGCCGATGCCAGCACAATTGATTGCACCATTCAAACTGCCGAAATTCGATACCGCCTCGGTGATTGCGCGTTGAACGCTTTCTTCATCCGTGACATTGCATTCAACAAAGCGCGTATTCGAGCCAAGTTCGTCGGCCAGAGCCTCGCCTCTTTCGTTGTTAATGTCTGCAATAATCACGTTCGCGCCGCTGGTGGCAAGCAACCGCGAAGTTGCCCCACCAAGGCCGGACGCGCCGCCTGAAACCAAAAACGTGTTCCCACTGATCTGCATGGTTGATGGATTCCTTCTTGTAATCCGGCAAACTGCGAACCGCCGCTTGAAAGGCCGGCGCGGTTAGAAAAACGATCTTGTGCAGTTTGGCGGAATGGAAATTTAGGTTTGTCGAAGCCGCACTTTACCTTTGCTTCCCCATAACGGCAAGACATCACTCAACTCTAAGAAAAAACGATGCAAGCGACTTTGGCGTCGGCGTTCAGGTTTCGGCTGCCACCAACTCCGGCCAGCCATTCAGACAATTTCGATCACAGTTCTCAGCACTTGCTAGCGTTGCAACAGGAACAAAACCGGCGCTGCTTGCGTCAACCGGCAGCGTCAAATTCAACATTGCCCCGGATGCCAACCAGGAGGTGAAGTGTGTCTGCAAGAAAATCAAAGCTCGATCAATTGAATGTCGCCAAGCCCTGTTCTGCCAGTTGGGAACAAATGACCGGCAATGCCCAAAAACGATTTTGCTCAGAATGCAGCAAGCACGTTTTCGACTTTTCGCAAATGACCCGGCAACAGATCGAAGCCGTCACCGCCGCCAATCAAGGAAATCTTTGCGCACGAATTGCCCGGCGCGAAGACGGTTCGATGGTGATGCTGGAGCCACCGCTGCCAGCGTATTCCCGTCGCCGCTTGAACTTGCCGGTGCTCAGCGCCGCCGTTGTCGCAGCATTGAGCTTTGGCGTTCCCGCTTCGGCTCAACAGATGGTCATCAAACAGGGCGAGGTCGCAGCTCCTCAATCGAACAAAGACAAACAGAAAGATAAGACCGAAAAACCCGGTTCTGGCGAAACCTCTTCGCTTGTCGGCACGGTCGTTGACCCGCAGCAGGCAGTTATCGCCAACGTAAAAGTAACTCTGATTCTTCCCAATTCTCAGCAACTAACGACAAATTCTTCCTCTGAAGGCAGTTTCCGGTTCACGGGATTGGTCACCGGAACGTACACGCTCACATTTGAATTCCAGGGATTTCGAACCACAGTCCTGACTGATGTGCGCGTGATTCCCAATACAGAAACGCCAGTAACCGCAACCATGGATATTCGTTTTGATGGGGTGACTAGCGGCGTGGTGATTTCGACTCCGGCAACCTTGCTGAATCTGTATCGGGACAGCGAACTCATCGCCATCGCCACCGTGGGCAATTCAAAAATCGCCAAAGTTGAAGAAGAGTCGAAGCAATTACAAACGACATTGCACATTTCTTCGGTCCTGAAAGGCGACACGCAACAACGCGCCGTTCCTCTTTACCATTGGCTTTCCGAACAGGACCAGAACGAACTGAAGCCCGGCGACCGTTTGCTGGTGTTTCTTGACCAGCGCCGCGCAGAAGACGACAAAACAATTGACGGCTTTGAAACCAACGATTGGTCACGCTCCATCAAAAAGCTGGACGATGCGGAGCTGGGAATCTACCGCCAGCGAATAGAAGAGTTGAATTCCATTCTGGCCGTTGAACAGCCAAACCGGTTTGAACTGGTTGAGTGGCTGGTGCGCTGCATAGAACAGCCAGTGACTCGCTGGGACGGCGCGTATGAACTAGAACAGGAAATGAACATCCTGGATCGTGTTGACGAAGAATCCGTTGAGGATGAAAAAGACGAACAACTTCATCAATCGGTAGCGGCTGAAATTCTCCGGGAAGCTGAGTCTGCCAAGTCGAAAGACGCCGAAGAATCCAATTCTGAAAACGAAGCTTCGGATAATCTTTATTCGCTGATGACCAAAGAGCAGAAAGCTCGCGTCTCTCATGTCCTGTTCAGCGTTGATGAATTAACAGCTAAAGACTGGAAACTGGTCAATTTGGTAAAAGCCTGGGACAGCAAACGGTTGGTGCCTTATCTTGCCACTCAATTACAAAAGATGACTGCCGAAGCGCCTCCATTGACTGAAGACATTGTCACGCTATTGGCAGAACTGCTTAACGACAAAGCAGTGCAAAACGCTGCCGACGAGTACAGCGAAAGCCTTGAATATGACGTTGGCGAAAGTGATTCCGATGATGAAACGTCGAATTCAAAAGCGAAGCCGAAATCGGTTGCGGCTCAAATCGCCATTTCAAAACGAAGCGCCAAGCTGGTCCAGTTTCTTGCGACCCTCAACCAGAAACTTCATGTTGGCGTTCATTCAAAAGCGGCTAAATAAAAATATGGCGGCCTTTGCAAGAACCCACCCCAGGACTTGCAACGACCGCCATTTCAGGAGGTTCACCCGTATTTCAAGAACGCCAAGCTGCCTGAAAAGTTGCAGCGTTCGCGCAGAAAGACCTATTAAATACAGCCAAGACAAAAGGTTGATAAAGTGACAGATGGCTTACCTTCTGATTCGAACAGTGATCATTGAACTTCGAAATCAGCGCGACAACCGCGATCCACCCAGATGCCGCTCCGGTCAACGCCCCACGTACGTCCTCTAACGCAACGTGCGTCGCTGCGCTGGCGTACCAATCGAACACTTCTGCCGATGCCTTCACGACACCAGTGGCGTTTCATATCACCCGATTCACAGTAAACGGTTTGGACATAACGATCTCGATCGCGGCGATTGCGTCCCCGATCATCACGCCGCTGTCCAAGCACGCTTAGAGATAAAAGGCCAACAACCAGAAATGAGATCAGTGAAACTTGCATCAATCTTCTCCTCATATTTTTTCTCCACAAGTTGATTGGAATAGAAAGCAATTTATAAAGATGCTGATTTGCGACTTTATGTCCTTGATTCCTACAGCCAGTACTTCAGCAAACTATCGGTGCAAGTTGTATTCCAGATGGCCTGTTTAGATAAGGTTATAGAACGATCTGTGAAACTGAAGGGATGATTGGTCAACGGGTGGTCAAAAAAAAGAAATCCCGTGACGCTAAATTACAATGAATAAAGCGTCACGGGATTTTTTGTAATGCCGAGGGCGGGACTCGAACCCGCACGACCTTTAGGGTCAGAGGATTTTCTTACCACTATGGTTTTCACCACCTGACAACATTGCGTTGTCAGTTTGTAGTCTGGACGATGCCTTCTCCGTGCATACCCGCAAAAGCAAATTTGTTTAGGAGGGAGCCGTCTCGTCTCTACACTTTGCCAGCTTTTTACCTCGATATGTCTCTGTCAGAGCGTGACAGTTTGGACAAAGAATCCTGAGGTTCTCTATACGATTGTCACTCGCATCACCATTGAGATGGTCAAGTTCAAGCGGTATTGGTTGCTCTAACCATTTTGTTAAGGAGCAGGATTCACATTTTTGATCTTTCAATCCATCTGCGAAAAGTCGTTTCTTGAGCTTGTAGCTCTAAACATTCGAACCTTTTCGCAATATTTCTGAAAGACTTTTGGCGGGAACCAAGGGAGATTTATCTCCTTTCTTCCAGCCCTGCCCTGTGAAATGTACCGTTGAAAGTTCCAGTCTCTGGATTCGACGCTTAACGATCGAATAATTTCCACCTGCTTCGGCTAGCCCTACTTTTTCCAGAACTTGCCGAATCGAGGTCGAACTCCGTACAGCTTCAATCAATTGTAAATCTGAATATCTTGATTGCCTCATAACAGAGTTTTGCTGGCCTTAGCTCGGCGTTGCCTTCAGCCTATGCTGTTAAGGTTTCGCCGACTTTGACTCCATTCACGCCGGAGTTTCCAACCGACGTGCTCAAATTTTTCAAACAGCTTAAGTCCTCTGTGTCTACCGATTCCACCACCCCGGCAAGACGGCGCAGAGTCTACGGTTCAGCTTTTCAACTTGCAAGTGGGTTCATAGTTGAAAGTTCAACAAACTTTCAACTATGCGTTTGCTGGCGTTGCCGTCGCCGTACGGATTCACCGCACGGGCCATTCGGTCGTAGTCTTCTGCGTCTTGCAGCAGCCTGATCGTTTCCGCAACAATTCGCTCTTTGTTTGTGCCCACCAGCTTAACGGTTCCCGCGTCAACGCCTTCGGGCCGTTCAGTCACTTCGCGCAATACTAAAACAGGTTTTCCCAATCCTGGCGCTTCTTCCTGCAAGCCTCCGGAATCCGTCAGCACCAAGTGCGAAGCTTTCATCAGTTGCACCAGCGGCAGGTAATCCAATGGCTCCAGCAATGTGACATTGGCGATAGCCCCAAGCTCAGTGCGCACAACTTGCTGAACATTCGGATTCAAGTGGACGGGATAAACGACTTGAACTTCAGGAAAACGATCAGCGATTTCTTTCAGCGCCTGACAAATTTCGTTAAGCGGCTGGCCGAAATTTTCCCGGCGATGAGCCGTCACCAGAATGATTTTTTTGTTTCGCGGCACGGCTGCCAATTCGCCGGAATTCCAGTCGTACTCTTTGGCTGCGACTTCCAGCAGAGCGTCAATGACCGTGTTGCCGGTGACAATGATGCTGTTGGAATTGACGGATTCACGCAACAGATTTTCGCGCGATTGAACAGTCGGCGCGAAATGCAGGTCACAAACAGCGTCGGCA
>CAYLJQ010000371.1:0-6979 GCA_964383955.1 uncultured Heliomicrobium sp.
TTCACCTGCATCTTAACGAAATCACTAAACCTCAGCAAGCTACACTGCAAATTGAGAAAGTTTTCTCTGTCCACGTATTGCTATCAGCGCGATTCGTCGCACAATGTAAGAAGAAAGATTACATTTAATGAAAAAAGTCGGCCAGGAATGTTGTGTCAAAAAAGTGAAATATGCTATCGTGACTGCTGTCGGACGTTATCTCCCAAAAATTGTCAGATAATCTTCTCAGGCTGGTTTCTAGCTGTGTCGTCCGAATTTGTGTGTAATTTTTAGGGTATAAGCAGTTCGCGTCATCAATCCCCCTACCGACCGTTGATGGCAATTATCAATCCGGGAAGAAATTTAACCATATCGTCTGTTATTTGATTCTGACAAGAGTCGCATTCTTCAAGATCAATAACTTGAAGCAGGCTGAAAACTGTCTTGTTGTTCAGAATTTCTTTGATGGGACAAATGGTTATCCTTCACAAAAAGAGGATAAGGATATGAATATGGGAATCCTTGAAAACGTTCGCACGGCGAATGATATCAAACCCAAAAGACGTTCGGTTTCCAGCTTGGATCTGATTGAAGGGCTGGCGCGTTTAGAATTCAGCTATCTTTTTGATTATCTGACGCTTAAGGCAATTGCTTCCAAGTTTTCTTTCAAGCGATATCCGCACAGAAGCATGATTTACAACGTCGGGGATGACCGAAGCCAAATCTTTGGGTTGATCAATGGTTACGTCAAAGTCATGCGCGCTGACAAAAGGGGAAATCAAGCGCTGATAGACATTATGGCGCCCGGTGTTATTTTCGGTGAAGACTCACTGTACCTGACTGGATCGCGTGACAGGGCGATGCAGGCACATGACGATGTAACCGTCGTTTACACCAGCAAAGAAGATTTTCAGCAATTGATCAATGAATATCCAAAGTTATATGACTATGTTTTCCGCACGATCGGTGAGCGACTGAAGCGAACTGAAGATCGGGTTCTGAATCTTTCGCTGGAAGCGGTTCCCGGACGGTTGACGAAAGTCTTGTCTGAAATGGCGTTTCGTTACGGAACCGTTCAGGAAAACGGATCGGTTGTGATCAACCTGAAATTGCCGCATCGCGAGATTGCCGATTTGGTCGGCAGCACGCGCGAATCAGTGACCGCGCATTTGAATGACCTTCGTCGTCGGGAACTGATTGATATCAACGAACGGCACATTGTCATCAATGATTTGGCGGCATTGTCGGACGGGCTCTGAAAAACATTCTGAATTGATTTTGCGGATTTCGCGTCAGGGGGGTAAAGTTGATCTTCGGATCGTGCAGCGTGCGCGATGTTGAAATCCAGGCTTTATCCATCTGGCGTGAAAAGCAAAGTGATTCAGGAATGTACCGACAGGGCAGTGCAGATACTCAACCAAAGCGAATAGGCGTTGTCACGGGCGGCGGTGATTGTCCGGGACTAAACGCTGTGATTCGTGCGGTTGTGATTGGAGCGATCAATTGCGGCTGGGAAGTTTTCGGCATTGAAAAAGGCTTCGAAGGCCTGCTGCATCCTGAACGCGTACAACTACTTAACAGGCAAGACGTTCGCGGAATTATCTATCGCGGTGGCACAATTCTCGGCACTACCAACCGCGGCAATCCTTTCAAATACAAAAACACTGTAAACGGTCAGGTGATGGAAACCGATCTTTCGGATGACGTCGTCACAGCGTTTCACCACTTAAATCTGGAAGCGCTGGTGGTCATTGGCGGCGACGGCACATTGACCATTGCCAACCAGCTTTCCGAAAAAGGCATTCCCATCATTGGCGTCCCCAAGACGATTGACAATGATCTGATGGCGACTGAAATGACCTTTGGATTCAGCACGGCTGTGACGACGGCCACGGATGCGATTGATAAGCTGCACGCCACCGCCGAATCGCACGAACGCGTGATGATCGTCGAAGTCATGGGACGCAACGCTGGCTGGATTGCTCTTTATTCCGGAGTCGCGGGCGGAGCGGATGTCATTCTGATTCCTGAAATCCCGTACAGGCTTGAGGCCATCGCAGAAAAGCTGCACGACCGTTGGCGTCGCAAACGCAACTTCGCGATTATCGTTGCCGCCGAAGGCGCCATTGAAGGCAGCGGGGAGCCGATTTACCAGGAACCGCTGGTCCTAGGGCAGGCCCCAAAACTAGGTGGTATCGCGGAGCATCTGGCAAAAACATTGGGTCAAATGACCGGCTATGAAACGCGCTCCCTGGTGCTGGGGCATTTACAGCGCGGTGGCCAGCCAACACCAGCCGACCGTTTGCTTGCCACGCGCTTTGGAGCCGCTGCCATCCGCGCCATCCAACGCGGCGAACGCAATGTGATGGTGGCCTATCAATCCTCCACCATCATTTCTGTCCCGCTGAAAACCGCCATTGAGCACAGAAAACAAGTGCCACTGGATTACGATGTAATTCAAACGGCTCGCGATCTGGGAACTTCGTTTGGTGATGATCAATGAAGCGGCTCAAGATGATTTTGCTGCCTGGGATGGATGGTACGGGCAAGCTTTTTGACCCCTTACTTGAAACGCTTCCGCCGAATTTTGAACCGCGAGTTGTTGCTTATCCCAACCAGCCGGTAAGAAGTTACGAAGAACTTTTGCCACAAGTGCAGCGCGCGCTTCCTAGCGGCAGTCCCTTCTTACTTGTTGCCGAATCCTTTTCTGGGCCGCTGGCAATCAAACTTGCTGCAATTCAACCAGCCAATCTTGAAGCCTTGATCTTATGCGCAACTTTTGCTCAAAATCCCTTGCCTGCATTGGGCTGGTTGCATCCGTTTGTCAATCCTTTGTGTTTTAGGATACCACCACCGCGAATTCTGATTCATTGCCTGCTGACTGGAGCAGGGAGTTCAAATGCTTTGGCTGATCGGGTGTTGGCGATTGTGCGCTCTATTAAGCCGGAAGTCATTGCTTCGCGAATTCGGTTGGTGCTGACGGTGGATGAAACGCAAGCCTTAAAATCGTGCCGAGTCCCAATTCTGTATTTGAGGGCTACGCGAGACAGGCTAGTTGGCCGTCGTTGTGCTGATCAAATTCTTCGGTTGAACCCACGGGTGAAAAGTGAAGAAATTGACGCACCGCATTTACTCTTACAAAGCGAGCCTGAAAAAGCCATATCCGCGATAAGGTGTTTTTTGAAGAGCGAACTTTAAGTATGAATTACATTGGCTCCAAACATTCCCTGCTTCCATTTATCGAAGAAAAATGGCGCGAAGTTCGTGACGGAGACGAGCACACTGCTTGCGATATTTTTGCGGGAACGGGAGCCGTCGGGCGAATGTTCAAGCGGCTGGGACTGCGCGTGATTGCCAATGATTTTCAAGCTTATGCCTACACGCTGAACAAAGCCTACCTTGAAATCAATCAACAGCCGCGTTTTGCTCGTTTGTTGCAATCCTACAAGCCGGTTATCGAAGTTGAAGGTGCAAGCTCAGCCGAGCAGGCGCTGACGTTGCTGAACAGTTTGGAAGGTTCGCCGGGCTTCATCGCGAAAAATTACGGCCCGGCAGGCGACCGATTTTATTATTCAGCAGCAAATGCCGAAAAAGCGGACGCAATCCGCCAGACTATCGAAAGCTGGCGCGGGCAAAAACTGATCAGTGAAGCCGAATCCTTTTACCTGCTGACGTCGTTGCTGGAAGCAATTGACCAGGTTGCCAATACTGCCAGCGTATATGGCGCTTTTCTGAAGAAATTCAAGCCCACGGCTCTGCGACCGCTGACGTTGAAACCGCTCGAACTTTCCAATCACGTCAAAGGCTGTGAAGTTCACCAGCGGGACGCAAATGAACTGATTCGCGAAATTGAATGCGACGTCTTGTATCTGGACCCGCCCTATAACCACCGGCAATACGGCGCGAATTATCACGTGTTGGAAACGATTGCGGCTTATGACAGCCCGGAGCTTTCAGGCGTGACCGGAATGCGGAATTACCCACGCAGCCGGTATTGCCAGTCAAAACTGGCTGCAGAAGCGCTGGAAGATTTGGTCGTCAATGCGCGAACGCGGCACATTTTGCTGAGTTACAACGACGAAGGCGTGCTGAATTTGGATCAGATCAATCGGATTCTGAGTTTGCGCGGCAAGCCGAAAACGTTTCAGCAACCTTACAGCCGATTCAAAGCCGACAGTGGGCGCGAATACAAACGCGATGCGACAGTCGAGTTCGTACATTACGTGAAGGTTCAGTACCAGGAGCGGTAGCGACTGGGTTTCGTTAAAGCCCGGTCGCTACCGCTCTCGGTACTGATTCCAAAGTCAAATAATCAGCCGCGTCGTGATGTCTGAAAACTCAAATTGGCGGTCGCTGCCGCGCGCTTTGCCTCGTTTGTGTTTGATCTGAAACGTCACGACAATCTGGCCGTCAATTTTGATGCCGAATTCCGAAGCGATTGGATTGACGCGTGGGCGCGAAGGCCGAAACGAAATTCGATCCGCTGTCAGCCGTTCGACATCAATTCCTTCCAGCCGCGATTCCCAGGTCACAGCGCCGCTTTCCCGATCAAAAATGATGACTGTGCTGCCGTCCTTTCCGTGTTTGAAATGCAGCAACTGGCGAAACAAAAACTTCGCCGCTTCCAGGTTTGTCACGCGGGCGCGGCTGAAATCGTCCGGCTGGCAATCGGTCAAGCCGAGTTTGCGAATCAGAATCTGCGCCACCAGGTGCGATACGTTCAAGTAGTTCGCCTTCAACTCAGCCGAAGAAGCGAACCCAAGTTCGCGCGCCAGCGAATTGAATTCCGCCGATGAAACCTGGAAATAACGCTCAGCCCACTTGGTTTGAATGTCCGGCGTCTGGCCTTCGGCGACAGCAATCTTGTTGGATTTTTCGGTTTTGACTGAAACCGGCAAACGGTCGCCGGATATGAATTCCAGCACCAGGTCAGCGGCTTTGGCATTGGTGAAGTCTTTCGCGGTATGAAGAACGCGCGCCAGCAATGTTTTGCCTGAAGGTTTCAGCAATTCAGCCGCGCCGCGTTCGGTGGCTGCGGCGACGTTTGCCCGTTCAGCGTCAAACTTTTTTCGCGCCGGATGATTGGCGGGCAAGCGTTCGATGGCGTCACGCATTTTGGCTTCGCTTGCTCGCAAATCGAAAGGTTGTTGGCTGATTCCACCAAGCTCAATCAGTTTGTTGGCCAGCTTCAATTCGGCAAAGGTTCCCAGGCCATCGTGGAAAACCCCTTCGATGATTTCAAACTCTGCTGCGGGCAGAGAAACAGCCTGCGCGAAACCGCTCGCGTAGGCTACAAGTTGTAAAACCAGAAGACAGCAAATTCTGGTGAAGGCTTTCATCGCAAATCCCTCAAACTGCGTCAGCCGAAACTTCGTGAACGTGGTTGTTAATCAGCCTGCTCATTTCTTCGGTCAGGCTTTCGCGGTTGGCAAACAAATCCCAAACCAAGCCGTTCGCAGGCAACAATCCGCGTGTGGCAATTTTTGCCGCCAGCCGGAAACGATCAATGGGGCTGGGGTGCGTGTCGTCTTCAGTCGTTTCCCGAGTAATGATGTCCTGCACTTGTAGCTCAATTTCTGATTCGTGCTGCGTGCCTTTGACCGAAGGAAGATGATAAAGATTGGCGATAGCGCGTCCGTTTATTTGAGCACTCTCAATTTCCTTCGATGCCGCAAAATTGAATTCCACGTCACGTCGGATGACGTGGCGCAATCCTTCTTCGAAACTGTCAGCGCTAAAATTACGAACCGCGACACGGTCAGCCAGCACCTCCTGCAAACGGGTCGCGCCGTAGCTCAGCCGCCGAAAGATGAAATGGTAAGCGCGTAAAAACTGAAACGCGATATTCCACCAAACAGCTTGCCCGGACAGCGCCATCGCGTAGGCAAACTTGGCCATATCCTGATTTACGCGCAAGGCAACGTCGCCTCCGGCAGTGTCGCGGTGAGAAAAATGGCCGTATTCGTGCGCCAGCACGGCGCGGAACGCGTTGAGTTTCAGGTCATTGAGCACGCCAACGCCGAGAATCAAAATGCGCCTGGCTTTGTCATTGGCTTTTTCCCGGAAGCTGCCTTTTTCGTAGACCGCCAGATCGCAACCGGGCGTGATGCGGATTTCATCAATTGGCCGGGTGTTCAGGGAAGCAGCGACTTCGCGCGTCAATTGCCACAAATCAGGCGCTTCTTCTTCAAGCAAGGCGCGTCCGGGATCTTCGCTTTCGATTTTGATAAACAGCGAGCGAACCATTTTGAAGATGGTGATGACAGCCGCGATAATCAAAATCAGCACCAGCTTGATTGGGATTCTGCCAAGCATCAGGAATGCGTAAACAATTGAACAAGTGATGGCAATTACCAGAAACGCTACGACTGGAAGCGAAATGTAATAATAAATTCCAGCGATATTGATCAGCCGTTTGTACCAGGTGCGAATTGAAATTTCGCTGGCACTGGTTTCACCGTTCGGATCGGCTTGTTCAATGGAACGCAGCGTCATGCCGGAAAAAACTTTGCCCAGCAAAAACAGCAATCCCAATCCGACCAGCCAGGCCAAAACCAGATACAACGTCCAATAGAGGTAATGCCAATTTCCAGCCTGGGATTGGACAGATTCTCGAAACGCCGCTGCCAGTTCAGCAGGCATACCCAGGTTTTCCGCAAGATTGATTTCGTTTTCGGCTTGCGACCAATTTTCAGAGTTTGCTTCACCGATGGCGTTGACGAAATGTGTTTGCCACAAATTGGGATATTCCTTGTTCAGCATCGTTTTGGCTTCGGTGAATTCCTTGGTTCGATTGAGCTGGGCTGCCAACTGCGCTGCCAACACGGCATAGTCCGCATCAGGATCCCGCCTGTCTCTGGCGGCATTGAGCGCCAACGTCATCGCACGTTCCAAATGTTCATTCGTTGGAGTTCTGCCAGCATCGGAAGACGCCAACGCTTGTGCCAGGGCGAAAGAGTTTAGAGGAGTGGGGTTGCTTTCATAAACGCGGGTGATGAGC
>CAYLJQ010000372.1:0-5401 GCA_964383955.1 uncultured Heliomicrobium sp.
AGTTATTGTCTACAAAAATGTTGTCGTTAATTCAATGCCATTGCCCTTTCAGGGCCAAAAGCAGGAACAACAAAACTGGAAAAATGTGGGTAAAGGCAAGGTTACGAACCTGTCCCACCAACCCACAGGCAATTCTCGGACTACTGACACGAAACGAAGCCTATGAACAACAACTTCATTACGATTCTGATCGCTGACGACCATCCAGTGTTTCGACGCGGCTTGCGGATGATTATCAGCAGCGATGCGCGCTTCCATGTATTAGAGGAAGCCGCCGATGGCGCCCAGGCGCTGGCGCGCATTCGGGAATTGCAACCAGCCATCGCCGTGCTGGACGTGAATATGCCGCAACAGAACGGCATCGAAGTCGCCCGCACTCTGCAACAACACGGATTGCCGACGCGCGTCGTTTTCCTGACGATGCAGCACGACGAAGCGACCTTCAACACGGCGCTGGATCTGGGCGCGGATGGTTTCCTGCTTAAAGAAAGCGCCGTCGAAGAAATTCTCGCCTGCCTTCAAGCGGTCGCGGCGGGCGGCAAATTCATCAGCCCGCAACTCTCCGCTTTTTTGGTGAACCGCGGCAGCCGCGTCCGCGCGTTGCAAGAGCAAAAGCCGACGCTGGCTGATCTGACGCCGACCGAAATGCGCGTGCTGCGCTTGATCGCCGACCAAAAGACCACGCGCGAAATCGCCGAATTGCTGTTCATCAGTTCGCGCACAGTTGATCGCCACCGCGAAAACATCTGCGCCAAACTTGAATTACGCGGCAGCAATGCGCTGCTGAAATTCGCGCTTGAGAACAAACACCAACTGATTTGAATAGTGGGCGGTTGCCGGTTGCCGGCTTTTGTTACCAGCGCTTCACCAGCAATCAGTTCGTCATCGATTACCACCGACCACCGACAACCAGCCACCGACCACCGACACAAAAATGGGTACTCTCACCCATATAAAAATGGGTAGCGCCACCAATACTCAGCGGGCGCTGCTTCGCCGAAGATACTGCGCGTCAGAACGTTGACGAAAGGCGGAAACGATGTCGGCGATGAAACTCCTGATCGTGGAAGACAACTCTGTGATGCGCCAAGTGATACGGCGCTTGTTGGCGGATTTGGCGGAAGACATCCGTGAATGCGCCGACGGCGACGAGGCTGTGGCGCTCTATCGCGTCTTCCAGCCGGATTGGGTGTTGATGGATTGGCAAATGCCGCGTTTGAACGGGCTGGCAGCCACGCGGCAAATCATCGGCGACGACCCAAACGCGCGCATTGTCATTGTGACCGGCTACGACGATCCCGGCGTACGGGCCGCCGCCGAAGCCGCTGGCGCGTGCGGTTATGTGCTGAAAGAAAACCTGTTGGAAGTGCGGCAGCGGCTGATTTCAACCTGAGATCAACCCTCATTGTTTGGGGCGGCAGATGTCTGCGTCTCCACGAACACCTAAACACCGAGAATCCCAAAATGACCAAAATGAAACGACACCTGATTGCAATTCTCTTTGCCCTTTGCCTGCCGGTCGGCTTTGCGCTCTGGCAATCCAACCAGTTTGCCCAGTCTGCCGCCGCGAAAATGATGGCTCCGATGGCGACCATCACCGTGAACACCGTTGCCGATGGCGCGCTTTCCAGCAACGGTCAATGCACCTTGCGTGAAGCCCTGACCAATGCCTATTGGGCGGATCAATCCGGTTCAACCGATTGTGTGAGAGGCAGCTCAGCGGGGAACGCGATCGTGTTCAACCTGCCTGCTGGGCCGCAAACAATCAATTTGACTGGAGCCTTGCCCAGCATCAATCGCAACCTGACCATCACTGGCCCCGGCGCAAAGCTGCTGACCGTGCGGCGCAATACGGGCGGCGAATATCGCATCTTCACCATTTTGGATGGCTTTGCGACCGAAGCAATAAATGTCGGTATAAGTGGGTTGACCATCACCAATGGATTTACCAGTACCGATAGTGGCGGAGGCATCTTCAGTCGCAGCGCGCTGACGCTGACGGATTGTGTCATCACAGGAAATAAAGCGTTCAGGGGAGGTGGAGTTGCTTTTTTGGTGGGCGGAGTTAATTCGACGGGGCAAGGGCTTTTTACCGGCTGCATCTTCAGCGGCAATGAGGCCACCGAGTTCGGAGGCGGGATTGACTTTCGCGGAAGCAGATTGCGGTTGAGCAATTCCACCGTCAGCGGCAACCATAGCGGCTTTGGCGGCGGCGGCGTAAATGGCGGCCCGTTCGAGGTAACCAACTGCACCATTACCAACAATACGCAAAGCGCCAACACCACCCCGACTGCCAATGGTATTCGCACGATGTATACAACCTCGTACCTGCGCAATACCGTCGTGGCCAACAATATGGGAATTAATTTGCTGTTTGAAGGTGGTCGTGTGACTTCACTTGGCAATAATTTGACGAACGATAACGGCAGCGGCTTTCTCAACCAACCCACAGACAAGATCAACACGAATCCGATGCTTGGCCCGTTGGCCGAAAACGGAGGCCCAACGCAGACCCATGCGCTGCTGGCGGGCAGTCCGGCCATTAACGCAGGGGCCAATTGCGTAACAACCGACAACTGCGCCAGCAATAACCTCGGTTTCAACCTGACTACCGATCAGCGCGGCACTGGCTTTCCCCGCTTGTCCAGCAGCGCCGTGGACATTGGGGCTTTCGAAGCGCGGGCTGGCGTGGCCGCTCGTCTGAGCTTTGGCGTGCAACCGCCGAACACCACGCCGAACACCATCCTCGCGCCCGCCGTCACTGTGCGAGTGTTGGACGATCTCGGCAACGTCGTCACCGCTTCGACGGTGACGATCACCCTGGCGTTGGGGGCGAACCCAGGTGGCGCGACTCTGGGCGGCACGATCAGCCGGGCGGCAGTGGGTGGAGTGGCAACTTTTAACAACCTTACAGTTAATCAGGCCGGAGTTGGTTATATGCTGGCCGCCAGCAGCAGCGGGCTGATAAGCGCAACTTCGAATGCCTTCAACATTTGCCCGATCATGACGGTCACACTGGGGACGAATCCTTCTGTCGCCTGGGGAGCGTTGAGCGCGAACCTGCCTTACACCGCCACCGGCGCTCCGAATCGGTACAGCATTGATTACGACGCGGCGGCCAATGCGGCGGGCCTTGTAGATGTCACGAACGCAACGCTGCCAGCTTCGCCCATCGCTTTGACAATCCCAGCCTCGGTGGCGTGGGGGACATACAATGCGACACTGACGCTGAACGCCAGCGCGAGCAATTGCCCCAGCAATACCGTCCCATTCACGGTCACAATTTCTTGCCCGGCGATGACGGTTACACCGGGGACGAATCCTTCTGTTGCCTGGGGAGTGTTGAGCGTGAACCTGCCCTACACGGCCACCGGCGCTCCAAATCGGTACAGCATTGATTACAACGCCGCGGCCAATGCGGCGGGATTTGTGGATGTGACGAACGCAATGTTGCCAGTTTCGCCCATCGTTTTGACGATCCCAGCCACGGCGGGAGGGGGGACTTACAATGCGACATTGACCTTGAACGCCAGTGCCAGCAATTGTCCCAGCAACACCGCTCCATTCACGATCACGCTCCGGCCCTGCGTGACGACGCCGTTTACCGTCAATTCACTGAACGACACGCCGGACGCCAATCCGGGAAATCTGGTGTGCGCTGACGGCGCAGGCAATTGCACACTGCGCGCTGCGCTGATGGAAGCCAATGCCATTGGGCTTTGCGCGTCAACGCTGACGATCAATTTCAGCGTGACGGGCACGATCAACCTGACAGCAGCGTTGCCTGACATTACTCGCAGCCTGACCATCACCGGCCCCGGAGCCAAGCTGCTGACCGTGCAGCGCAATACGAACAGCGAATACCGCATCTTCACGATTCCGAATGGCGGACTGAATATCGTTATGAGAGGGTTGACTATCACCAATGGCGTCCAAAACGGAGTTGGCGGGAGTATTGGCGGTGGCATCTTCAGTTCCAGCCCGCTGACGCTGACGGATTGTGTCATCGCAGGAAATCAAGCGCTCTTTGGGGGCGGGGTTGTGCTGGACGCGGACGGAGTTTTTACGGGGTGCACCTTCAACGGAAATACTTCCTACAACACGGCAGGCGGGATTAGCTTTGGTGGAGGCACGCTGCGTTTGAGCAATTGCACCATCAGTGACAACTATGGCAGCAGTGGGGGCGGCGGTATTCGCACTTCCGGCGTGCTGGAGGTGACAAACTGCACCATTACTAACAATAGGCATAACTCCTCCGTCCCGTCAGTCAGTGGCATTCTTGTGAGTGGTGGAACCACGCGCCTGCGCAACACCATCGTGGCCAATAATCAGAGCGTGAACCTGGGAATAAATGGCGGCAGTCTGATTTCACTCGGCAATAATTTGACGAACGACAACGGCGGCGGCTTGCTCAACCAACCCACGGACAAGATCAACACCAATCCGCTGCTCGGCCCGCTGACTGACAACGGTGGCCAGACGCCGACCCAGGCGTTGCTAACGGGCAGCCCGGCCATGAACGCAGGAGCCAATTGCGTGACGACGAACAACTGCGCCAGCAACAACCTCGGTTTCAACCTGACCACCGATCAACGCGGCGCAGGCTTCGTGCGATTGTTCGGTGGCACAGTGGATATGGGAGCTTATGAAAATCAGTGTTCTACGACCGGGGCAGTGGGTGGAGGCGGAACGATTTGCGCGACGCAATCCTCAAGCGTCACGGTTACGGTCAGCGGCGGCGCAGCGCCTTACACCGTCACTCTGACCAATGGCGGGGGAACGCAAACCGGCAACGGACCGACGTTCACGTTCTCTGTCACGCCCGGCGCTACAACCAGCTATCAGGTCGCGGCGGGCAGCAAGGATGCCAACAATTGCCCCATCACGAATAGCGGCACAGCAACCGTGACGGTGTCGCAACTGCCCACGGCAGCGAACGCCGGGCCGGATCAAACGGTCTGCGGCACGTCAACGACCCTGTCGGCGAATGCAGCAACTGTCGGCACCGGAGCCTGGACAATCGTCAGCGGTGCGGGCGGAAGCGTGACGACGCCATCCAGCCGAACTTCGGGGTTCACTGGCGTGGCGGGCACCAGCTACACCTTGCGCTGGACGATCAGCAATGCGCCTTGCACGGCTTCGACCGATACCGTGGTCATCAACCTGAAAGCGAATCCAACGACGGCGAACGCCGGGCCGGATCAAACGGTCTGCGGCACGTCAACGACCCTGGCGGCGAACGCGGCAACGGTTGGCGCTGGAGCCTGGACGATCCTCAGCGGAGCAGGCGGCGCGGTGACTACTGCGTCGAATCCCGCGTCGGCTTTCACGGGCGTGGCGGGGACGAGCTACACCTTGCGCTGGACGATCAGCAATGCGCCTTGCACAGCTTCGACCGATA
>CAYLJQ010000372.1:5501-6960 GCA_964383955.1 uncultured Heliomicrobium sp.
AGCTACACCTTGCGCTGGACGATCAGCAATGCGCCTTGCACAGCTTCGACCGATACCGTGGTCATCAACTTCAACAAACCGCCGGTGCTGACGTATGCAGCGGCTGCGGTCAGCCAGGGAGCTTCGGCCACAATCAATCCGCTCACCGGGCCAAGCGACGACGGCAGCATCACCAGTATCGCGGTGCAAAGCGCAACGCCTACCTTTGACGGCACAATTGCGGTCAATAATAGCGGCCAGGTGAGCGTCGGCAATGCGTCGCCGCCAGGCAGCTACTCGGTCATTATCCGCGCCACTGACAATTGCGGTTCCACGACGGATGCCAGCTTCACGCTGACGGTGACCAATGGCGGCTTGCAGTTTTATCCGCTGGCGCATCCGGTGCGCTTACTCGACACCAGAATCGGTCAGCCGGGATGTGACGCGCCTGCGGCCAGGATTCCAGGCAACACATCTCGTCATCAGACGGCTGCCGGCAGAACCTGTGATGGCTTGACGATTCCCGCGAACGCGGCGGCGCTCGTCGGCAATGCGACTTCGGTGCAATCCGGCGGAGGTTATTTCACGCTTTACCCAAGCGACATCGCCAAGCCCGATTCGGCAAATTCAAACTTTGCCGCAAATCAGATATTGAACAGTTTGTTCACTGTCCGGCTTGGAGCCAGCGACGGCGCGTTCCACATTTTCGTCAGCACGGACACGGATATAGTGGTGGACATCACCGGCTATTATGCGCCGCCTTCGGTCATAGGTTTGTACTTTCATCCACTACCGAAGCCTGTGCGATTGCTCGATACAAGGCCGGGAGCTTCCGCGTGTTTTACGCCGGGCACGGCGCTGCAAGGCGATTCAACCACTTCGCAAATCGGCACAACGACTTGTGACAATGTGTTAATTCCGGCGGGAGCGCAGGCTTTGGTCGGCAACGCGACAACCGTCAGTCCGCAAGCCAACGGTTTCTTGACGCTCTATCCGGCTGACGCAGCGCGTCCGCTGATCGCCAGCGCGAACTTCCAGCCGGGCGTAAACCTGAACTCGCCGTTTATGGTGGGCTTGTCACCAAGCGGCCAGTTCAATATGTACGTCGCTTCAACGACGGATTTGGTGGTGGACGTGACTGGCTATTACTCGACGCAGTTGAATGACAGCAATGGCCAAGGCTTGCTGTTCAACGCATTGGCCGGACCGTCAAGGTTGCTGGATACGCAAGCGGGGCAAACCGGATGCTTCACGCCGAACGCTCCGATGACCGGAGGCGCGAGCTACACGCAAACCGCGATTGGCGCTTGCACGAACGTTCCGGCATCTGCGCAAGCCGTGGTCGGCAATGCGACGGTGATGAATGCGACAGCAAACGGCTACCTGACGTTCTGGCCGAGTGATGCGAATCAACCGTTTATTGCCACGTCAAACTACCGAACGGGCATCACTTTCAACCGCCACTTCACGGTCGGGCTGG
>CAYLJQ010000373.1:0-6946 GCA_964383955.1 uncultured Heliomicrobium sp.
GAGGACGAGATGATTCAAGACTTGCGTTTTGGTGTACGAATGTTGCTTAGGCAGAAGGGCTTTACTTTGATTGCGGTGTTGACGCTGGCGCTTGGCATCGGCGCGAACACAACCATCTTCAGCGCAATGGAATCGGTGATTCTTCATCCTTTTTCCTTTCCCAATCAGGATCGGCTGGTAGTGATTTACGAACGGATGCTGGGCGGGGGCGTCAACCGGATGAACGTCACGCCGGGGGCGTTGCATGATTGGCGCGAACAAAGCAAAAGCTTCGAGCAATTCGTCACGGCGAACTTCGACGATTTCGATCTGACGGGCGGGGATCGGCCTGAACAGTTGCGTGGCTATCGCGTCTCAGCGGGATTCTTCGGCGCGCTGGGCGCGCAGCCCTTGCTGGGACGCACCTTCCAGCCGGAGGAAGATCGGCTTGGGCGCGAACAGGTCGTTGTGCTCAAACACAGCTTATGGGAACGGCGCTTCGGCTCCGACCCGAAGATTTTGGGGCAAGCCATCAAGCTAAATAACCAAACTTATACGGTCATTGGCGTGATGCCGAAAGAGTTCAACTTTCCTTATGCCGGCGGCGAATTGTGGATTCCTTTCGTTTTCCTGCCGGCTGCCGCGCAGGATCGCGAGCATCGTTATTTGCGCGTGATTGGGTTATTGAAACCAGGGGTCAGTCTGGCCCAGGGCGATGCGGAAATTCGCGCGTTGTCGCAGCGTGCGCAGCAGCAATACCCCGCAACCAACAGCGGCATTGAGGCCTATTCGGTTGGTTTGAACCAGGATTACACGCGCGATACGCGCAAGTATTTATCGTTTGCGTTGGGCGCGGTGGCGTTCGTGTTGCTGATTGCCTGCGCGAATGTCGCCAACCTGCTGCTGGCGCGCGGCGCGGCGCGTCAAAAAGAACTGGCGGTGCGCTCAGCGCTCGGCGCTCGCCCGTGGCGCATCATGCGGCAATTACTGACGGAAAGCCTGTTGCTGGCGCTGGCCGGAGGGGCGCTGGGAGCGGGACTTTCCGTGTGGGGCGTCGCCGCGCTGGCCAATGGCATTCCGCAGGGACTCTCGCGATTCATTCCCGGCTGGGAACGCCTGGGCATCAACACCTGGGCGCTGGGGTTCACGATCCTGGCATCGCTCGCAACTGGCGTGTTATGCGGCTTGCTGCCTGCGTGGCAGGCGACCAAAGCCGATTTCAACGAAACGCTGAAAGAAGGAAGCAAAGGCGCGATGGCTGGCGCGCGGAATCGGTGGCGAAATTCGCTGGTGATTGCGGAAGTCGCGTTGTCGCTGGTGCTGCTTATCGCAGCCGGATTGTTGATTCGCAGCTTCATCAAAATTCTCAACACTGACCTGGGCTTCAACCCTGAAAACACAATGGCGATGGAGATTCGGTTGCCGCGAGATCGCTACCCGCAACCGGAACAGCGCGTCAATCTCTACCAGGAGCTGGCGCAACGCGTGGAGGCTTTGCCCGGGGTGGCGGCGGTCGGTTTGGCAGAGGATTTGCCGCCCGGTGGATGGAGTTACAGCCCTTTTCAAATTGTCGGGCAGCCTGCGCTTCCGAAATCCGAACAATCAGGGACGGGACTAATGGTGGCTTCGCCGGGTTATTTCGCCTCAGTCGGCACGCCGCTGCTTTCCGGTCGTTTGTTCACGGCGCAGGATGATGCCAAATCGCCGGCCGTCGCGCTGGTGAACGAAGCATTTGCGCGCCGTCATTTCGCCGGCGGTTCAGCCATCGGGCAGCGACTGACTTTCGCTGACGGTTCGCCCAACGAAGTCGTGGGCATTGTGGCAAACACGATGAATGCCGATTTGGATGATGCGGCGGAACCGGTTGTCTACCAGCCGTTCGCGCAACGCGCCAACCGGACTATGGCCTTGATTGTGCGCGGCCACCCCAGCCAGCCGGGAAAGGAAAACGTGACGCAGTTGGCGGGCGCGATCCGGCGGGAACTGACCGCGCTGGACGCCAACCTGCCGATCTCTGCAGGCAAAACCTTGGACGAAGTTTACCGCGAACGCAGTTCGCCCAAGCGCGTCATCACCGCGCTGCTGGGATTCTTTGCATTGCTGGCGTTGGTGATGGCGACAGTCGGGTTGTACGCAGTGATGTCATTTGCCGTGGCGCAACGCACGCACGAAATCGGCATTCGGATGGCGCTGGGCGCACAAACACGCGACATATTCGTTATCGTGATTATGCAAGGGCTTCGCCTGATTAGCCTTGGCATCGTCATCGGATTGATTGGAGCGTTTGCCGTAACACGCCTTTTGTCACAAATGCTGTTTGGGATTACGGCCTTCGATCCGATTACGTATTTTTTGGTTGCGGGTTTACTGCTCGCCACCGCGCTGGTGGCCTGCCTTGTTCCGGCGCGGCGGGCGGCGCAGGTTGATCCGCTGGTCGCGCTGCGGCACGACTGATTCGAGTGAAAATGCGACTCCATCTCCGGCTCATCAATCTCATCGGTCTGATCATCCCGCGCCGCTTGCGCGCCGATTGGCGGCAGGAATGGGAAGCCGAATTGCGTACACGCGAAGCGCTGCTGGCCGACTGGGACAAACTGAACTGGAAAACCAAACTGGACTTGCTTTGGCGCAGCACCAGCGCGTTTTGGGATGCGCTGTGGCTGCAACCAAGAAGATTGGAGGAAGAAATGTTTCAAGATTTGAAACTAGGAGTGCGCATGCTGCTCAAGCAGCCGAGTTTTACGGTGATTGCCGTATTCACCCTGGCCTTGGGCATTGGGGCCAACATCACGATCTTCAGTGTGGTCAATGCGGTACTGCTGCGCCCGCTGCCTTACCCGGACGCGGAACGATTGGTCGCACTCTGGTCGGAAGCGCCTGCGCAGAATATCCGCGAGCGGGCTTCTGCTTATGCCAATGTGGCGGACTGGCGGGAGCAGAACAAATCGTTTGAAGACATCGCCGTCTCTGACCCGACTGTGGTAACGCTGACCGGCGGAGCGGAGTTGGAACAGGTCATGAGCATACGCGCCACGGCGAACCTTTTTTCGGTCTTGGGCGTGGTGCCATTGCTGGGCCGCACTTTCACGGCGGACGAAGTGCAACAGAAGGTTCGGGTCGTGGTCTTGAGCCACGGCTTATGGCAACGCCGGTTTGGCGCGTCGCCAAACGTTCTGGGTCAAACGCTAGAAATTGACGGCATGAATTCGCAGGTGATCGGCGTGATGCCGGAGCACTTTCGAGGTGATGATGGGACTCCTGTGTGGGAGCCGCATACGCTATTTCCCGATTGGGAAGCACAAAAGGTACAGCGCGGCACTGGCAACTGGCGCGTGGTCGGACGGCTCAGGGCACAGGTTTCGCTCGTACAAGCGCAGACGGAAATGAACACCATTGCGCAGCGGCTGGAACAAGCTTATCCGGAGGCGAACAAAGGGCTGGGAATCAATCTAGTCCCTCTCCAGGTTCAGCAAACGGGCAGCACTGTGCGGCTGGCTCTGTGGATGTTATTCGGCGCGGTTGTTTTGGTGCTGCTCATTGCCTGCACAAATGTCGCCAATTTAATGCTGGCGCGCGGCATTGCGCGCGAACGTGAGATGGCCATTCGTATGGCGCTCGGCGCGGGTCGCTGGCGGCTCATCCGACAACTGCTGACGGAAAGCGCGCTGCTGGTTTTGCTCGCCGCGGCGGTCGGACTTTTAATCGCAAGCTGGGGCATCCAGGCCGTCCTGAGCTTGAGTCCAGCAAACCTTCCGCGTTTGGACGGCGTTGCGATTGACGCCAAAGTGCTGGCTTTCACCACCATCGTTTCTTTATTGACCGGCCTGCTGTTCGGCCTGGCACCAGCGTTGAAGATTTCGCAGACACAACCCGGCGCAGCGCTGAAAGATGGTCGGAGCGCAAGCGGCGGCATCAGTGGCAGACTGCGCAGTTTATTGGTCATCGCAGAGTTCAGCCTGACGGTGCTGTTGCTCGCCGGGGCGGGCCTGCTCCTGCGCAGCTTCAGCAAGCTGCAAGCGGTTGACCCGGGGTTTGATCCAGCACGTGTGCTGAGTGTGCAGCTCACCCCGGAGCGTAATAGCACCCCCGATCAATGGCGTGTCTTTTACGGGCAGGTCAGCGAACGGATCGCAGCGCTGCCGGGCGTTGAGGCAATCGGCCTGACAAGTGAGATTTTCATCAGTGGCAATCCCAGCGAACTGGTTACCCTTGAAGGAGCACCGGAAGCAGCTACAGCGCGCATTCCCTTTCGGCGAGATGTGATTGGCGAGAGTTTCTTTCAAACCCTGCGCGTGCCGTTGCGCAAAGGGCGATTTTTTAGCGCGCAAGATAATCAAGCTGCGGAGCCAGTAACAATCATCAACGAAACGATGGCTCGCCAGTTCTGGCCCGGCGAAGAGGCGTTGGGTAAGCGCTTCAGACTAGGGCAGGCACAGTCAGCGAATCCCTGGCTGACGGTGGTCGGAGTCGTAGGTGATATGCGCCGCCAGAGCCTGGAACGCCAACCCATCGCGCAAATTTTCAGACCTCGCCTGCAAAGTCCGGAGCAGCGACGATTGATGTTGCTGATTCGCACCACGGGAGAGCCGACCCAGTTCGCGGCAATCGTGCGCAATGAGGTTCGCGCGATTGATAAAACCGTCCTGGTTTCCGGCGGTGCAACACTGGAAAGCCTGCTTGCCAGAAACATGGGACAAAGGCGCTTTCAAACCTGGCTGCTGGCGCTGTTTTCGGTGATTGCGCTGCTGCTAGCCGCAGTCGGCATCTACGGCGTGATGTCCTACTTGGTGACGCAGCACAGGCGCGAAATCGGCATTCGTATGGCGCTGGGCGCACAAGCACGAGACGTGCTGCGGCTGGTCATCGGTCAAGGAATGAGCCTTGCACTGTGTGGGATAGGGATTGGCTTGCTGGCCGCTTTTGGCTTAACGCAAGTTTTGACGGGTTTGTTGTTTGGCGTGACGGCGACTGATCCAACGACGTTTATTGCGACCCCACTGGTACTGCTGTTGGTGGCCTTGCTGGCGTGCTATCTGCCAGCGAGACGGGCTACCAAAGTTGATCCCATGCTGGCGCTTCGCCAGGACTAAAACCAATGATCGTTTCGGCAAAGCTAACTCGCTTTCGCTTCTGGCTGTGGCTGATTCGCTTTGTCGGCCTGATCGTGCCGCGCCGCTTGCGCGCAGACTGGCGGCAGGAATGGGAAGCTGAGTTGAGCCATCGAGAAACGCTGCTGGCCGACTGGGACAAACTGAATTGGAAAACCAAACTGGATTTGCTTTGGCGTAGCACCAGCGCGTTCTGGGACGCGCTGTGGCTGCAACCAAAACGATGGGAGGACGAAATGATTCAGGATTTACGCTATGGCGTGCGAATGTTGATGAAAAATCCCGGCTTTACGGCGGTGATAGTGTTGACGCTGGCGCTGGGCATTGGCGCGAATGCATCGCTGTTTTCAGTCGTCAACGGCGTCTTGCTCAATCCGCTGCCTTACCCGCAACCGGATCAACTGATCACGCTGCACCAGAGCAAGCCGAATTTCGCCACCGGCGCAATTCCCTACCCCAACTTTCTGGATTGGAAAAAAGAGAACCAGACGTTTTCCGCGATGGCGCTTTCGCGCGGATCTAGCTTCAGCCTGCTCGGCGCGGGGGAACCTGAGCAGGTGGGTGGGCGGCGAGTCACAGCGGAGTTTTTCTCTGTGCTTGGCGTTCAGCCAGCGCTGGGGCGTAATTTCGCACCTGACGAAGACGCGCGCGGCGCAGGCCCAGTGGTGCTGATCAGCGCGGAGCTTTGGCAGCGCAAATTCAATGCTTCGCCGGACACGATTGGCAAAAGCCTGACACTGGATGACAAAAGCTACGCGATTATCGGCGTGCTTCCGGCAGGCTTCAATCTGTATCGCGGCACCGATGTTTATGTGCCGATTGGCCAGTGGAACAATTCCGGCTTGCAGAATCGCAGCGCGGCGTTGGGGCTGCATGGCATTGGACGGCTGAAACCCGGCGTGACGATGGCGCAGGCGCAAGCCGATTTGGACGGCGTGATGCGCAGACTGGCTGAAGCTTATCCCGATGCCAATCGCGGCAATGGCGCTGCGCTCGTTCCCCTGAAGCAAAGATTGATCGGCGATGTCGGACCGATTTTGTGGATGTTGCTGGGTGCAGTCGGGTTCGTGTTGTTGATTGCGTGTGTGAACGTCAGCAATCTGCTGCTGGCGCGTTCGACCGGCAGAACACGCGAATTTGCCATTCGCGCCGCGCTGGGCGCTGGCCAATGGCGATTGCTGCGGCAAATGCTGACTGAAAGCCTGTTGCTGGCATTGCTTGGCGGCGGACTTGGATTGGCGCTTGCCGCCTGGGGAACAAAAGCCGCGCTGGCCGCGTTGCCCGCCGGGTTGCCGCGCGCAGAAGAAATTGGCTTGGATAGCCGCGTCCTGATTTTCACCCTCGTCATTTCCCTGCTGACCGGAGTTCTGGCGGGGCTGGCTCCGGCGCTGAAAACTTCGCAGTGGCGTTTGTCCGAAACGCTGAAAGAAGGCGGACGCGGAGCCAGCGGCGCACGCCATCGCGCGCAAGGTGCGCTGGTTGCGGTGGAAATGGCGCTGGCGCTGGTACTGCTGATCGGCGCGGGCTTGATGATTCGCAGCCTGGGCGCGCTGTGGAATGTTGATCCGGGCTTTCAGCCGGACAATGTGTTGACCTTCGGCTTGAACTTTCCGCCGTCCATGCGAGGGGCCAGCCCGGAAGCGGCGCGCGCCAATTTGCGCGATGTCAGCGAAAAGCTCAACGCCATCCCCGGTGTTAAGGCTGCTTCTTTTTCAACAGGCGCGGCTCCTTTGCAGGGAGAAGACGATCTGTATTTCTGGCGTGATGACCGGCCCAAGCCCGCCAGCACCAGCGAGATGCAGATGTCTGTCGTCTATCGAGTCGAACCCGGCTATCTGACAGCAATGGGCATTCCGATC
>CAYLJQ010000374.1:0-6925 GCA_964383955.1 uncultured Heliomicrobium sp.
AATGCGGGACACGAGAAACGTCAACTCTTTTATAAGAACTGCCTTTTCTAATAATAGGTATGTGAAGCATAAGTTTTGATAGTTACTCAGTTTCGTTTGCCATTGATCAGACGTTCAGCGGTTGATACGCGTCACGACTTTGTTGCCTGCACCCTGCTTGATTGTGCGTTTGACGAATTGCTCTACGTTTTGGCGCAACAGCCATTTTGCGCCGTCCTGGTCAATGGACCTTAACGATCCACTTGCAACAGCCAGTTCCAAGGTCATTACCGGCACATCGAATTCACGCGCCGCGGCCTTGAAGCTCATCAAATCCTTGCTGTCATAAACACTCATAGGTGGTTTTCTCCTGAAATAAAGACTTGAAAATTTAAGTGGAAGAATCGTGATGATAGGGATGGGCCCAGAGAGTGTCAAAGCTGGTTCGGCAAAAATCATCGAGCTTGAAATTCTTTGGCCCGCCCCACTACAATCCGTCCCGCTTATCCGATCTCACCAACGTTTTAACGGAGAGAATTTATAAATGGACTGTCTGCAATTTGAAGATTCAATCAGCGATTACCTGGATTGCGGTTTGGCGCGCCCGGTGCGCCGCAGTTTCTGCGAACACCTGTTGGCTTGCCGTCCTTGCCATCAAACGTTCAATGATGTTCGCGTGGTGCTCGACGCCTGTTATGTCATACGGGAATCGAATGTCGGGTCCACGGAAAATGCTTCGGGAATCGGGCAACACATCATCAGCGCCATCACCGTGGGCGAAATGCTCAGTTGCCGGACGCTGGATGCGCTGATTCTGGATTACTTCGAAGGCAACATCGAAAGTTCTTACGAAACCATCTTCAATGAACATTTTGCAGTCTGTGACGATTGCCGCCGACTGGTTGAAGGCGTGCGCGAATCGTTGGAAGAACCCGAAACGGTCGAAGTCCCGGCCCAACTGTATGACCGTATTTTCGCCGCAACCGTGGGTTTGCGCCGAATCGCCTGATCCAGCAATTCCCCGACGATCTTGATGCAATTTCCAAGCAAGCAATCGAGCCTCTTCAGCAAACCTGTTTTGTGCCTTTCGCTAATTTGGCTTATCTGTTCGATCAGCGCGTTCGCTCAGCAGACGGAACCTGAAAAGAAGGTCGTCAATCCAATCGGCACCGCCGACCAGCAACGGCAATCCAATCGCCAAACCAAGCCCATTCAAATTACGGTCACCACTCAGATCGCCCCTGGCCAGACACAGGAAGTCAGCCTGACTTCCGATTTTCAGGAAGCTCAGGGTGAAAAAGGCGAGATTGCAGTGATGACTGGAAATTGCCAGATTGTTTATGGTGATGTCATTGTCATTGCCGATCGGGCAACCTACAACAGAATCACAGACGACCTGCTGGCGGAAGGTAACGTTTACTTTGAACAACAAGGCCAGCGCATAACTGCCGAACGCATTGAACTAAACTACAAAACCAAGCGTGGCACCATTACGACTCCCACAGCATTTACCAATAGCACTCCTGATGGAACCACGTTGGTTGTTGACGCTTCGCGCGCAGACAAAATCAACAGCGATACTTACACTCTGGAAAACGCCCAACTGACTGCTTGCCAGGAAGCCGTGCCGAAATGGGCCTTCACAGCCAAACGCGCACGCATTCGGTTGGATCATCGCGCAAAGGTTTACAACGCATTTTTGCGTGTCAAAAACATTCCCGTCTTTTACCTGCCCTACGCTTCGATTTCGATCAGCAAGAAAGACCGCTCTTCAGGCTTCCTGCTCCCCAGCTCCGGTTCGTCTTCGATCAAAGGGCGAACGCTGCATCTGGCTTATTATCAAACGCTTGGCCAAAGCGCCGACGTTTTGGTGCGGACGGACATTTTCAGCAAACGCGGTGTTGGCCTGGGATTCGATTTTCGCGCTCGAACAAACGAAACCTCTAAGATCAACTTCGGGTCGTTTCTGGTGATTGACCGATTGCTCGGCCCTAAACTTCAAGCCAACTGCAATCCTGCTGTTGATCGCAATGGATGCAAGTTGCCGGATCAGGGCGGAAGCAGTTTTTACGCCGAAGCGGTTCATAATTTCAAAAATGGCTTTGTGGCAGTCGCCGACGTCAACATCACGTCTTCGTTCGAATTCCGCCAAATCTTTTCTGACAACATCTTGTCCGCGATTTCGCCTGAAGAACGTTCGCTGTTTTACTTGAACAAAAACTGGCGCTCGTTCAGCTTCAACGCACAGTTTGGCGAACAAAGCTCATTCATCGGCGAATTCGACAAAGACGGCAAATTCGTCTCCGATCAGATTGTCAAAGTCCGCAAGTTTCCCAGCGTCGAATTGAACAAGCGCGCAACGCAAATTTCCGAACGGCTTCCCTTTTATTTTTCATTCGATTCCGCGCTGGAAGGCGTGCGTCGCAGCGAAACGTCTGCCGACGAGTTCAAGCTGAAAACGCCCTCGGTTGTTCAGCGATTGGACTTTGCCCCGCGGCTGACCTTCCCATTGAAATCCTTTGCAGGATTCACTGTGACGCCCAGCCTGGGAGTTCGTTCAACGTTTTACAGCGACAGCTTTGATCCGGTCAGTCGCCTGGTCACCGGTCAAAATCTGTTTCGCAACTACGTTGATTTTAATGTTGATGTGCGGCCAACGGCGGTGGCCAAAGTGTTTCGCCACAGTGATGGCAAAGCATGGTTCAAACACGTCATAGAACCGTTCCTTGAATACCGCCGTATCGAAGGCATTGACGAATTTGACCGCACTTTGCGCGTTGACGAGCGTGACGTGATTGCCGAAACCAACGAAATCGCCTTTGGCATCAGCAACAGCATTTTGGTGAAACGTTCGCCCGGAGAAGGCCAGGCACCACAAACCCATGAGTTTCTGAACCTGACGCTGACGCAAAAATACTTTTTCGATCCAACATTTGGCGGCGCATTGCGCGATGGCGAACGCAACCAGTTCTTTCCGGTTAATACTTTGGGAGGATTTTCCTTTGGCTCTATTAGACGGGATGTTTCGCCGATTAACCTCAAAGCCCGATTGCGGCCTACGCAAAATTTCTTTGCCGACATGCGGCTGAATTACGACACCAAGTTTAACGATCTGCGCGATTTCATTGTTGGCGCGGGCATTACCAAAGGCATTTTTTCCGTCAGTCAATCTTGGTTCTATACACGCCGCATTGCTGTGGACGAAACTCGCTTCGATCCCGCGACCCTGCCAGGCAATCAAATGGACCTTTCCGCATTTATCGGGAATCCAGCCAAAGGACCTTACGGCGGCTTCACCATCAGTTACGACCTGCGCGATAAGTTTTTCAATGGCACCGTTCGTGACCGTAAACTCGTAAACTTAACCACCTCGACTGGCTGGGCTTGGGACTGTTGCAGCGTGAACATTCAAACTGTCACTTTCAATGCTGGGGTTAGAAATGAAAACCGTATTGTTTTCGCATTCACGTTGAAGGGAATCGGCTCTTTCGGCACCGAAAATATAGGCCAAAGACGCTAAACTAGTACAGTAAACCCAATTCTTCTCTCACCTTGCCGCCGTACTGTCCCTTTTCAGGTCGTTCCTACAGCACGATAATCGAACAAAAGAGATTTTCTGACTCAGAATGGCTCAGAAATGGCGTTTTTGTGCTATACTCCCGCCCATCTTAAAGTTAGAAGGCGAACGGCATTGGCAACATTCAGAGAAGGCAACAAAGTGATTTATCCGCGACTCGGCATTTGCCGTATCGCTGGAGTCGTTGAACAATCAGTTGGAGATATGACGGTTAAGTTATACGCTCTAAAACCTTTAGATTATCAGGAAACAACCACTGTAATGGTTCCGGTCAACAAGGCGGAAGAAGTTGGAGTCCGAAAGCTGATTGAAAAAGAAGACATCCCCAAACTTTTGAAGTTTCTGGGCAAAGACATTGAAGTGGCAACCGACCATCGCAAACGCAACGCCAAAAATGCCGAGCGAATGGCAACCGGGGAAATTTACGAAGTCGCCGATTCGCTGAAAACGATGGCGAAGCTGAGCAAGTCCAAGACACTTTCTCCTGAAGAGCAACAGACAATGTCTCGCGCACGTTATCTGATCATCAAAGAAATCGCACACGTCACCAAACTTTCCATCGAAGAAGTGGAACAGATGATTGATGACGCGCTGGCAGGGAAAAAAGCCAAAACCAAAAAGCTGGCCGCTTAACTCGATTTCGAAAATCCAAAACCGTAAGGCCGCAGAATCTGAAGTGAGAATTCAGATTCTGCGGCCTTCACTCATTCCAGAGTAAATTTCAGCTTCTTCCCTACTGCTGCTGAACTTCACTCGTACCGAAGCGCGACCATCGGATCAACTTTCGTCGCCCGGCGCGCTGGAATGAAGCAAGCGAGCAAGGCTACGGCAGCCAGCGTCAGGGCGATGCCGACAAAAACCAGAGGGTCAGTGGCGCTGACATTGAAGAGCATGGTTTTCATCAAGCGGCTCAGGAAAATGGCCCCAACAACGCCAAGCGCTAACCCGACGACAGCCAACAACATTCCCTGCTTTACCACCAGCTTCAACACGTCGGACGCCTGCGCGCCAAGTGCCATTCTCAATCCCAATTCGTGCGTTCGTTGCGTGACCGAATACGCCATCACGCCATACAAGCCAATCGCCGACAGCAGCAGTGCCAGACACGCAAACACGCAAATCAGCAACAAGGCGAATTTTCGCTGCGTCATCGAATCGGCGACGAATTGTTCCATCGTGCGAACGCGGAAAATTGGCAAATCAGAATCGGCATTTTTGACCAGGCCGCGAACCGAACCAGCCAGACTGTTCGGATCGTTCGGCGTGCGAATCACAATCGCCATGCCCCCCTGCGGACGTTGTTGGTGAGGCATGTAGTATTGCGCGCGGGATTCGCCTTCCAGGTCTGTGTGTTTGACGTGGCCGACGATGCCCACGACCTCGCGCCAGAGGCGATTGTTTGCGGGACCTTCAAAGCTGATGCGTTTGCCGACGGGGTCTTCGTTCGGCCAATATTTTTGGGCCAGCGACTGATCAATGATCGCCACGGGCAATCCTTCCGCCGTGTCGCGCTCTTCAAAGTAACGTCCGCGAATTAGCGGAATGCCCATCGTTTTGAAGTAATCCGGTGTCGCAGCCCAGCGCGCACCGTGCGGCAGAGATTGGCCTTGCGGTACGTCGCGGCCTTCAATGCGGAAGCTTCCGCTTGAACCGCCGCCGCTTAGCGGCAGCACGGAAACCGCTCCGACGGATTGAACTCCGGGCAGTGAACGAACGTCGTTAATCAGTTGTTTGTAAAAGTTGGCGCGTTGTGGCGCTTCGGAGTATTTGGTTACAGGCAGCGACAGGTGCATCGTCAACATTCCCTGCGGATTGAACCCAGGATTGACTTGCTGAACGTGCATAAAGCTTTTCACCAGCAATCCGGCTCCGACCAGAACCGCCAGCGCCAGAGCGATTTCGACCACAACCAATGAACTGCGAATCCATTGTTTGGTCGAAGACGAGGCGCTGCGCCCACCTTCTTTCAAGGTTTCGTGCAAATCGGTTTTGGTGGTTTGAATTGCCGGAACGATACCGAACAAAACTCCTGTCAAAATCGAAACGCCAAAAGTGAACAGCAACACTTTCCAGTCCAGACTGATTTCATTCGCGCGCGGGATGCGGTCCTGGTTGAGCGAAACCAGCGCCTTGACGCCCCAATAACCGATCAGCAATCCCAGGCCTCCGCCGACGACTGACAGCAAAACGCTTTCGGTCAACAACTGGCGAATGATTCGCCAGCGCCCAGCCCCGAGCGCCGTGCGGACCGCAATTTCTTTTTGCCTCGCCGAAGCGCGCGCCAGTAACAGATTGGCAACGTTCGCGCAGGCAATCAACAGTACAAAGCCTACGACCAGCATGACGATCCACAGCATGGTGCTGATGTCGCCAACGACTTGTTCTCGAAACGAAGTCAGCAGCAAATCCCAATTCGAAGCATCCGCGCCCTGCATGTATTGCTGGCGCAAATTGGCAGCGATATTGTGCATCTCGGCCTGGGCTTGTTGCTGTGAAACGCCTGCACGCAGGCGTCCCATCACTGCCAGAAATTCATTGGTTATGCTGTTGGAAGAAAGCTGATCAGGCGTAAAAACAATTGGCGACCACAGATCAATAATCATTCCGATTTCGCGCCCGTACTGGAAACTTTCCGGCATCACGCCCACAACGGTGTAATTTTCCCCGTTCAGCGACAAAGGCTTGTTCAGAATATTTTTGTCGCCGCCGAAGCGCCGCTGCCAAAACCCGTAGCTTAGAACAACGACGCGGTTTTTGCCTTCGGAATCTTCGCCAACGGCAAAAGTGCGGCCCATCGCCGCATTTGCTCCCAGGAGCTCAAAGAAGTTTGCGGTCACCGTTTGCCCAGTCAGACGCTCCGGCTCGCCTTCCCCCGTCAGGTTTGCGGCCCAACCACTGATGGCAGCAATACTCTCAAACGATTTGGCATTGTCTCGGTAATGCGCGTAACCGAAAGCCGACACCGAAGCTTTCAAATTGATCTTCGTGTAGTTGTGATTGACCAGCACCAACTGTTCTGGATTCTTATACGCCAGCGGGCGCAGCAAGATGGCATTGACAACGCTGAAAATGGCGCTGTTGGCTCCGATGCCCAACGCCAGGGTCAACAACGCGACAATGGCAAAGCCCGGACTTTTGACCAAGGTGCGAACACCGAATCGCAAATCTTGCAGCAGAGTTTCCATAATTCCTCCGGATTGGTGAATGGTTCGTTCACGAACAAACACGAAAAGAACGCGAAGCTGAGGTGCAATCTTTTTTGCCAGCTTCGCGTTGAAAGTTGCTGGTTAAACCAGATTGGACGTCGGTTAGTGCATCCGCACGCCGTGAGGTTTCATAATATCTATGACTATTCCCAATCCACCAAGG
>CAYLJQ010000375.1:0-6916 GCA_964383955.1 uncultured Heliomicrobium sp.
CATCAAAAGAACAAACAGCGACACAGAAATCGCCGCCAGCATCGAAAACTTTGGTTTCATCATTTTCTCCTAGACGTAAGCGTTGCAGAATTCGGATGATCTCATTCGTTGAGCGATAATCTGGCTTACCGCTTGGTGAACTGTCAATCAGTTACAACCCAAGTTTTCTGCTGAGGAACGCGCATGGCACAAAAACAAACACGACGGGAATTTTTACATCACGCCTCTTGTGTCCCGGTGGCAAGTTTATGGTTCGGAAATTTCAGCGCGGAAGAAACACACCAACGAATTTCGCGCTGGATCGAAGCGTACGACCGTCAAGGCATTCATCGGACCGGAACGGCTGGCGATAACCGTTCTGCGGAATGGCTCGCGGCAGAAGTTCGCAAACTTGGCGTCAAACCCACGCTGGAATCGTTTGCGCTCGATCGGGTTGATCCGCTGGATTGTTTTGTCGAGCTTGGAGGCAAACGCATCGAAGGGGTGCCGCTGTTTGATGCTGCGTTTACCGATGCGAATGGCGTGCGCGGAAAGCTGGGAATGTTTGGCAGCGAAGCCGAACTTGGATTGATTGAACTGCCGCCCAATGCGGAATACGTTCCAAACTATGAAACCACGCGCCGCAACAGCCGGCACAAAGGATTGATCATTATCACGAAAGGGGCAAAGCCCGGTTTAAGCCTGATCAATGGCGCATATTTTGAACACCCATTTGGTTCGCCTGCGTTGCAAGTCAGCAGCGAACACGGCGAATGGCTGAAACAACAAGCTCAGCAAGGGCAAATCGCCCGGATCGCCGCACGCGCCAAACGGACAAAGACGAAAGCATTCAACGTGACGGCGACAATCAATGGAACGCAGCCGAAGCTTGCGCCGCTGGTAGTGATGACGCCGCGCAGCGGTTGGTGGCATTCAACCAGCGAACGCGGCGGTGGACTGGTTTGCTGGCTGGAGGTAATGCGCGCGCTTATGGCCAAAAAGCCCGCGCGCACCGTGCAGTTTGTTTCTTCCAGCGGGCATGAACTTGGTCATCTGGGCCTGGATTCGTTCATCGGACGGCGACCGGAACTGGTTAAACAAGCGCACGTTTGGATTCATTTTGGCGCAAACATCGGTGCTGTCGGCGCGACGAATCGTTTGCAGTCACTGGACGATAAACTGGAAACCATTGCTGCTGACGCAATGACCAAAGCCGGAATCACAATCAACGACAAAGCCAAACGCGGCGTTGTGCCGTTTGGCGAAGCGGGCAACATTCACCGCGGCGGAGGACGATATGTTTCGCTGCTGTGTCCCGGCAGTTCGTTGTTTCATCATCCGGCGGATCGTTGGCCTGCTGCGGTTGATGTTACGTCTGTTGTTCGGTACGCAACGACCTTTGCCGACGTGGCGGTCAGATTGGCAAGCGCGTAGAAGTTTTCAGCCTACTAATCAGAACACAAAACTTTTGGACAGGATGGACAAGATTTTTCAGGATGATAAACGCCTGTCATTCATACTTTTCATGTCAATCCTGAAACATCCTGAAAATCCTGTCGAAAAAGAGTGTCTCAATGTTGCGTGCTTTGGTTTAGCGGAAAGCGATGGCTCCAATGGCAAGCTCATCACCGGTTTGGCCAGATGGCGCAGCAGGTTTTTCGAAGATCAGGAAATACATCTTCTTGCCATATTCTTCGTCGTAAAAACCGGGTCGGCTTTCCTTAAAAACAAACCCGGCACGAACGATTTCTTCGCGCACCAGATCGGCGGGGATGACATGCAGCCGATGGTATTCAGCGCGAGGCTTCCCAGCAGGGCCTTCGCCGTCAATCAGCACCAATCGTCCGCCAGGTTTCAATGCTTTCAACACGGATTGCATGGTTTGGGCGTATTCGCGGAATTCGTGATAGCTATCAACGATCAACACGGCGTCAAGATCGTTTGGCAGGCGCGGATCGGCGCTTTGGCTCAAGATCGTTTCGATTTGCGGCAGCTTGGCCTGCTCCTGTCGCGCGCGCAATTTCTTCAGCGCAGCGTCGTCAATGTCCACCGCATAAACTTTGCCTTCCGTGCCAACGCGCGCAGCCAGATGAAACGTAAAGTAGCCGGAACCGCTGCCGATGTCGGCAACGCGCTGTCCCGATTTCAGGCCCAAGCCGTCCAGCACTTCCGTCGGCCGTTGCCATTCATCGCGCTTGCGGTCGCGCTCGGTTGGATCAGGGACAGGCGAGTCTTGATTCGTGCTGCGGCGTTGTTGCCCAAACGCCGCGCTCTGCCAGCTCAGCACACAGACAATCATCAAAATTACGGTCGCCCCAAATGCCTTGTAAGAGTTCATTGTCATACCTCAGGAAGAAAATTGATTTGATAGTTTGCCTGCTTATTGGTGAACGCGTTTGAATGAAAACGAAGGCAGGGATGGAGAAGAGCCGTCTGGCATTCGGAATTCAACACCACCAAAGCGCATTTTTCCGGAAAGCGTGTCGCCTTCAAGTTTGCCTTCGTACAGGATCACGCCGCGTGGGCGCATTCCATTCATGTAACCGTACGTTAGTCCGGCTGGCGTGATGCGTAGATATTCGATACGCCGGATGCGGTAAGGATCCGGCAATTTGGCGTCTTCGACTTCCGCGACGACACGCCCATCTACGACTTTGATGTGCAACGTCAACCGCGCTATTGGTGATTCATCGGGCAGCCTTCGCTCATCGCCCACCCAATCGCCGATGTACGCGCGCGCTTCTTCCGGCGTGGGGAATGGCGTGGCCAGCAATCTTTCAACCGTTTCAGTTGGTGGAGGCCGACGTTCGACTTCGGCAATTTGGGCAAGCAATTTCTCGCTGTCTGCCGGAGCGCCGTAGCCCGCGGCAAGCGTGTTGTACGCTTCACGCGCTGCCGCGCCACGTCCTTCCATCAACAAGTCTTCGACAACATTCAGAATCAGCTTTCGTGGCGGAATCACGGTTGCGCCCAGGGAAGCGCTGACTTTTGCGTAATAAGGCAAGATGCTGGTTGTGGGCGAAATTGGCGCAGCCAGCATGGAGTAGTCGCTGAAGGCTTCGCGCAAGCCCAGATACATGGACAGCATCACCATGGACTCGTGGTTTTCTTTCGGCTTGAACGATTCGCGATGAAGCTTCCAATTTGCGGGCGCGCTTGCCACCAGCGTTTTCCACGTTTCGTCCGTCCAGCCGAAGCGCGCTTCCAGCGAAACGTAACGCAACGGTGTTGGAGCGGCTTTCGTGCGCGCGAGCAGTTTCTTGACCAGCCAGTCGTCTTCCAGGTGCGTCGGCGTATCAATCGCAACCACGGCGCGATAAGTCGAGCGCGTGGCCGCCGCATACGTCGCCAGAATTCCGCCAGAAGAATGGCCGATGAATGTGCGCGGCGCGCCGCCGCGAAATTGTCGGTCAATGGCGGGCAATAATTCCTGTTCGATGAAATCCAGAAAGCGGTCGCCGCCTTCGTTGCGGGTGCTGCCGCTGACCGAAAGGCCGGGCGGCGTCAGGTCGCGTAAGCGTCCGCGCATTGGATCAGTGTTGGGGATGGCGACAATCACGGATTCCGGAATTTGGCCGTTGCGGCTGAGTTCGTGGCTGACGGCGGCGGCGGGCGGCACGCTGGCTTCGCCGTCCAGCACAATTGTTACCGGATAACGGCGGTCAGGCGCGCTGCGCGCATACGAAACCGGCAGCACAACGTAAATGCGGCGCGTTTCTTTCAAAATCGTCGAAGCGATTTGAAACGCCAAAGCGCCGTCTCCGCGCGAATCGCGAATTGTATGCCCATTTTCGGTAACCAACTTTGGCGGCGAAGAAGGTTCCTGCGCCTGCCCATTTTCGGCTGCCAGCTTTGGCGGCGAAGGTAACTCATGCGCCTGCATGCTAATTGCCAGCAGACACACGACGGCCAATACCCAATGGTTTTGAGTCTTCATTTCTTGCTTTCCTTGTCCTGGGTTAAATGTTGAAGAGCTAAATCAGAACAGACTACAGTGAGACAAACGATTAACCACGGATGAACACTGATTCACTCAGATGAACGTGGATACCCATAAAAATTTGATCCGTGTTTCTCTGTGTTTATCCGTGTTCATCTGTGGTTTCTTTCTGGTTGTACAAATGTTGTTTCGTTCGATTTAGGAGATGCCGATCAACGTGCGCCAGTTCCCAGCCATTGTTCCAGCCAGTCTTTGCGGCTGCGACTCAGTTTCAGTTCTGTGCCGTCGTGCAGAATGACCAGATGTTCCCCGTTGAAATGCGGATGCAGTTCCTTGATGCGGTCCAAATTGACGATAGTGGAGCGGTGAATCCGCGCGAACTGTTCCGGGTTCAAGCTGGCTTCCAGTTCGTTCATCGTCTGGCGCAACAGATGCGCTTTGCCGCCAACGTGCAACCGTATGTAATTGTCGTACGCTTCGATCCAGTCAATTTCATCCGTGCGCACAAAAATCACGCGGCCCGTCGTTTTGACCATAAGTCGCGTCAGGTAACGCGGTGCGTCGGTTTTGACTTCACGCGTGCCCAGCAACTGCATCAGCTTCTGCCCCAGTTCGCTGGCGTCCTGCTGAGCGATTTGCCGTTTCGCCTGTTCCAGCGCCTTGCGAAAGCGTTCATCGCTGAACGGTTTCAACAGGTAATCCAGCGCACTGACTTCAAACGCCTTCAGCGCATATTGATCGTAAGCCGTGACGAAAATAATCACCGGCAGCGGCTGCCCGGACAATTGATCCAACACCGCAAACCCGTCCAGTTCCGGCATCTGTATGTCCAGAAAGACCAAATCCGGTTGCAAGGCGCGAATGCTGCTGACAGCTTCGCGGCCATTGCCGCATTCTTTGACCAGTTCAATTTCCGGATCGCGTTTCAGCAAGGCGCGCAGATTGCGCCGCGCGGGCGGTTCATCGTCCACAACAATCGCTTTGATTTTTTTGTCGTTCGTCGTCGTCACGATGTTTGCGCAGCGAAACCGTTGGCGATTCGCAATGGAATAGACACGCGCGCTTCGACGCCACCTTGCGCGCGGTTTTGAATGGCCAGCTCGAAATCCGCGCCGAAAAGCTGCCGCAATCGGGCCACCGTATTTGCCAGTCCCAACCCCGACCCAGTTTCCAGTTGCCAATATTCCGGCAGCCCGACGCCGTCGTCACACACGCGCAATTCCAGCCTTTCGCCAGTCCGTTTGGCCGTCAACGAAACCAACCCAGGCGCGGCGCGGCCTGCCAATCCGTGGCGAATGGCGTTTTCCACCAGCGGTTGCATAATCAGGTTCGGCACCAGCGCGTCCAATGTTTCCGGCGCGGCGTTGATGCTGACCTGCAACCGATCTGAAAAACGCATCTGTTGCAGCTTCAGATACAGTTCCAGCCATTCCAGTTCTTCGCTCAAACTCACTTCCTGCTTGCCGGAATTATCCAGCGTCTGGCGCAACAGATCGCTTAAACCGACCAGCATTTGCACCGCTGCCGCGTTGTCGTTGTCGCGAACCAAGCCAGTAATCCCGTTCAACGTGTTGAACAAAAAATGCGGATGCAATTGCATCTTCAGCATCTGCAACTGTGCCTGCGCCAATTGCGTTTCCAGTTGCGAAGCGCGCAACTCGCGTTCGCGGAATTGCCGGTAATAATCCAGCGCACTGCCAATGCCCAGCACCATTCCATAAAACAACGCGCAAAACGGCAGGTTGGACAGCCACGAAGCAGCCAACCGCAACGGCAGCATCGAAAGGTCCAAACCGCCCGTCATAATCAACTGCGTCAAGACCAGCCCAATGCCTGCATGCGCCACACTCAATGCCAACACGGCGAATAAATGGACCGGAAGTGCCTTTCGCAGCGTATTTCTTTCAATCGGGAACCTCCGACGCAACCACAAAGCCACCGGAACCAGCATTACCCACACCAGCCAAACCGCCCACTGCGCGGCAAACATTCGCCAAGCCATGGCTTGCGGCGATGCCAACGGCATGGGCCCTCTTGTCCGCGGCAGACGGATGAACGGCGTGCTGGCGGAAAAGGCTCCAAGCGCCAACCAGCATAAAAACAACCCCGCCCACATCCGCCAACGCGACCGCCCCCAAGCGGCACCCAATAAGCCAGACGAAGAGTTGGTTTCGCCCTGTTTTTGCTGCATCAAGTTCATTGTGTGATTGCCATCCGGCACGAATCACAAGATACCATTGGGATACGGAGTGCGCCGCAGCTTTGTGGCGAGTTGTGCGAATTTTGCCGTGAAATCCATCTCAGGAAGGTAAAAGGTGCGTGATGATGCGCTGGGCTACTGACCAAGTCGAAGCTAAAATTTGATTCGCTATTTTCACAAGTGTAGAGTTGCCGACCTCAAAAGGAGTTTCATCCGCACGGCGCGGGAAGCCTAGCCGACAGAGAAAAAAGATATGAGCAATACAACATCCCTCATCGCAATCGCTGCTGGCGCGGTCATCGTGTCGGTGCTGGCAATTGGAGCCTTGAAGTATCGCCGCTGGCCGGAGGGCCGGAAGCGGGCGCTTCGTATTCGAAAAAGGACTTGGCTTTGATTGGCTAATGGCGCACGGCCGGCAAGTTAACTGAGAAAGTGTCTAAAAAGGATGATCCCAATGATTATCAAAATACAAATTTTATTGCTCGTTATCATCCTGCCCCTACTTGCGGCAGCACAAGCAAAAGACGATTTGGCCGCAATTCAAAAGTTGGGGCAACAGTGCGTCACCGCGACGATTGACGGCGATTCCGATCAGCTCATCAGCCTGACGTATCCTAAGGTGGTTGAAAAGATGGGTGGCAAGGCAAAGATGCGCGAGGTAGTAGAGGATGGCACAAAGCAGATGAAAATGGACGGTTTCAGTTTTTTTCCGACTACAGTAAACGCGCCATCTGAAGTGCAAAAGGTCGGCACAAAATGCTTTGCAGTTTTGACTTACCAACTGAAGATGAAGACCC
>CAYLJQ010000376.1:0-6899 GCA_964383955.1 uncultured Heliomicrobium sp.
TTGCCATTCCGCATAACGGCTGACCAGGCGATACGGGTTGGACAGCCGGGAATGACAAGACACACAGTTATTGTCCTTGAACTGATTCTGCGTGTCCTGTGATGAAGTGGCTTTTACCTTGGAGCCGGAAACCGCAACGGCAGCAAAGAATGCGAAAAAGAAAACTACAGAAAGCTTCTTAAACATAATTTTGCCCCCTTTCAGGAAATGCTGGGAAAACAGGCGAGGCGAAGAAAGTCGCTATAGAACGCTCAGCCATCACTGCGAAAACTTGCTTCGATTTGCGAAATTTTGAGCTTTGATGAGGAATTCTGCTCTACTGGTCCCTGCAAATATCAACTCACACACTGTGTCAGGCAATTGCCAAGCCAGCATTGCCTCCTTAGCAAAGATTCTTTGTTGATTGAAACAAAAGGGCATTTGGCCGCATCACGCGCTTGCAAATACCAGCGTTGCGCAAAGGGGTGCCTTCCGATGCTTGAGCGTCAGTCTGGCACAAGGATTGGTACGAATTTGTAGGTGCGAAAATTGTTCGCAGTTCGAATAGAGCGCAACCTGATTTTTATAAAGATCAATTTCAAATGTTAAAAAACGCGATCATCAGTTCATTGACGGAAAAGAAATTTCAGCGGGAAATTGGCCGGTATTTCGGGAAACAGCCAGGCCCGTTGGTAATTTGCATCGGAGGGATTCACGGCAACGAACCTGCCGGTGCGCTGGCGCTGGAAATTGTTTTGAAAAAGTTGCGCGATACCGCTCCGCCGTTCACGGGCACCCTGATCGCGCTGGCGGGAAACGTGAAAGCGTTGAACGAAAGAGTTCGCTATCTGCGGCAGGATCTGAATCGCATGTGGTCGCCAGAACGCGTCAACTGGCTGAACGCTCAACCGCCGGATCAGGTCGCAACCGCCGAAGAAGCTGAGCTGCGGGAATTGCTGGAAATCATAGAAACGGCGCTGGAAGATCATCGTGGCGAAGCCGTCTTTCTTGATTTGCACACAACTTCTTCCGAAGGGGCTCCATTCGCCATCATCAGCGACACGCTGATGAACCGACGATTGGCGCTGGAATTAGAAGTGCCGACCATTCTTGGCCTGGAAGAAAACCTGGACGGCACAATTCTGAACTACATCAATGAACTCGGCCACGCTGCAATTGGGTTTGAAGCCGGGCAACATCGCTCTCCATCGTCCTTGCTAAACCATGAAGCCGCAGTCTGGATTACGCTGGCAGCGGCTGGCTGCCTCAAGCCCTATTACATCCACGAATTTTTTGACCTGTGCCAACATCTAAAACGTTCGGTTGGCGATGTCCCGCGTGTGCTGGAATTGCGCCACCGGCATGGCATCCGCGAAGCCGACGAATTTGCCATGCGGCCAGGCTTTTCCAATTTCACACCTGTCCTTAAAGGGCAATCATTGGCCAGCGACCGAAATGGCAGTGTGACTTCACCGGAAGATGCGTTGTTGTTTATGCCGCTTTACCAAAGCCAGGGAGAAGACGGGTTCTTTCTGGTGCGCGGCGTGAATCTGTTCTGGCTGAAAATTTCGGCTTACCTGAGAAAATGGAATGTTGATCGCTTGTTGCCATATTTGCCGGGCGTCCAACGGCTGCCTGACAGTCCGTATTCGCTGCTGATCAATACGCAAATTGCCCATTGGTTTGTGGTCGAAATCTGCCATCTGCTGGGATTTCGCAAACATTTACAGAAAGGGGCGATGCTCGTCGTCAGTCGCAGACGGCAATCTCCATAAAACGAGTAGAGGTTTCTTCATATGCTTCCAATTACAAAGATCGCTGAAAAATTGAACATACCGAATGATTATCTGATTTATTACGGGCAACACATGGCCAAACTGAAGCTGGAGCTGTTGTCGGAATGGAATTCCTCAACGCGAGCGAAATTCATTATGGTTACTGCAATGACGCCCACCAGCCACGGTGAAGGCAAAACGGTAGTTTCCATCGGGCTGGCGCAGGCAATCGAACGCCACGGAAAACGCTCGATTGTCACTTTACGCGAGCCTTCCCTGGGGCCGGTTTTCGGTTTGAAAGGCGGTGCCACAGGAGGAGGCAAGTCGCAGGTTCTGCCCGCAGAACGCATCAATCTGCATTTTACCGGAGACTTTCACGCCATCACGACCGCGCACAATTTGCTGGCGGCGGCGATTGATTCGCATCTGCATCACGGCAACGAATTGCGTTTCGATGTGGACAACATTTTCTGGCCGCGCACGATGGATATGAATGATCGCGCGTTGCGCCACATCATCGTCGGCCTGGGCGGCAAGATGAACGGCGTTCCGCGCGAAACCGGCTTTGTCATTACAGCCGCTTCGGAAGTGATGGCGATTATGGGATTGGCAAATTCCCGCGAAGATTTGCGACGCAAACTGGATGACATCCTGCTGGGTTATAACCTGGACGGCCAAATGATTCGCGCGCGCGATTTACGCGTAACCGGCGCACTGATGGTTCTGCTCAATGAAGCGATCATGCCCAATCTGGCGCAAACAACCGAAGGCACGCCGGCATTCGTTCACACGGGCCCATTTGCCAACATCGCGCACGGAACCAGCAGCGTCATTTCCCAGAAGATGGCCATGAAGCTGGCCGATTACGTCATCAACGAATCGGGGTTCGGTGCTGATCTGGGCGCGGAAAAATACTTTGATTTGGTGATGCCAAAATCCGGCTTGAAACCTTCTGCCGCCGTGCTGATTGCCACGGCCAGGGCCCTGGCCGCGCATGGCGTTTCACCTGATTTCCCGAATGACACCAATCTCAACAATTTGCGACGCGGGTTGGCGAACCTGGAAAAGCATCTTGAGAATTTGCGGAAATACAACGTTCCGGTTGTTGTTGCGGTGAACCGCTTTACCTCAGACACCGAGGAAGAAATTGCCGCCATTCAATATTTTTGCCGCGAAGCAAATGTCGAAAGCGCCGTCGTTGACGTTTACACGAACGGCGGCGAAGGTGCGATGGAGCTGGCGGCAAAAGTGATGGCAATTGCCGATGCCAGTGATGCCGAAACCGTGACTTCGCTGTATCCGGCGGAATTAGGGCTTGAAGAAAAAGTTGAGCGCGTGGCCAGGGAAATTTACGGCGCAGGATCGGTGTATTTCGATTCCAAAGCGCGCCAAAAGCTGAAAAAGTTTGCCGCACTCGGCTTTGGTCAATTGCCTGTGTGTATTGCCAAAACGCCATCGTCGCTGTCCGATAATTCAAAGGTGCTGGGTGCGCCAAAAGGCTGGACGATGACGGCCACCGACGCTCATCTTTCAGCAGGCGCGGGTTTCGTTGTCGTGGTTGCCGGTTCGATGATGCTGATGCCCGGACTGCCAAAAGTTCCGCAAGCGGCCAAACTTGACGTTGATATTCACGGGGAAATCATCGGAATGAATTATTGATTGAATCGCGAATCGCGATGGAGCCGAAAGAGCGCCAGGAAAATGTGAGATGACCGGAAAACGCTGCTCACATTTTTCTGGCGCTTTCTGATTGCTGGTGTGCAGGGAAGGGAAAGAAGGCAGGTCGGAAAAAAGAAAAGGCGCAGGTTTCTTGCCTGCGCCTTTTGAAGTAGCTGGTGTTAGTTGTGATTAAAAGGTGAAGCGAAAACTGGTGGTCAGAATGTTCGAGCGATAATCCTGAACCGAGAAATTGTCTTCGTTGTAACTGTAATGACGGTAACTGAAATTACCTGTCACGTTGTTTGTGAACCGGTAAGCCAGCCGGGCTTCCGGATTATGCCGTCTCAATGGATAGGAGTTGACGAAGTCGTTGGCTCCCAGGGAAATCGGAGGGGCTCCACGATCCATAATGTAGTAATACGCCATCAATAGATCGAGCCGGTTTGTCAGCCCAAACCGCGTATTGGCATACACAGAATTCATCCGTGCGTAGTAATACGACGTGCCGGTTAGCTGAGTGTTGACGCCGTTGATCGGGATTCTGTAAACGATCCCGCCTCTTGCATTCAAGTCGTGGTAATCGTATCCCGCATCAATCGAAACACGTTGTTTCGGTTCAAAACTGACCGCGAACGTGTAGCTGCGTGAGTTGGAATCGTTGTTGACCTGCGGTGTGGGGTTTGTCTTATCCAGCGAAGTGAAAGCGCCCGAAAAATGCAATTTGTCGGTGGCTTGCACCTGCGCCCGCACGCGGAAGCGTGTGTAATCCAACGGGTTGATTCGGACGAACGCATTGTTGTTTTCTCCCTTTTCGACATCGAACATAAAGCTTGTTCGATTGACAGGGCGGAACCGTAAGCCGCCGATGAACGCGTGCGTGCCAATAGATTCCTCTTCATTTTTGATCGCCGGATTGGACGCGGAAAGCGGGCTGGTCGCTGTCAGGCGAGTGCCCAGCAGGGTCACGTCGCGTTGCATTGCGCGCCACCCCACATTTGCGCTGAACTTTCTGCCCCAGGTGGTGCCCAGTTCCAGCGTATTCCGATAAGAAGTCATATCCGTCAGGAAATCCTTGTTGAACACATCGGAAATTGATGTGGTCGTGTTGCCGTTCGCAGCCCGCGTCATCGTGGTTGTCAGGACTTCACCGTAGCCCAAAATTTTGAAAGCTGTGTAGCTGAACGTATTGCTGATGGTGAAATGTTCGCCGATATCGTAACTGATTCCCGCATCAACCTTGTTGTTGGGCCGTTTGATCGAAGCTCCCTGATTCGGAAATCGAATCGTTGCTGACAGAACCGGCAAGTTACTGCTGCTGGTCCCAGTAAGCGCTTCGACATATTGCGCGGTCATCCGTTCTTCATCGTGCAAGGCGCGGAAAACGACGTGTAGATTGTCGGAAACACTGCCGGTGACGCTCGCTCTGGTCACCATGCCGTGCGACCGCTGTGGCGTCAGGCGAGTCAGCGTCGCCAGTTTTCCGCTGTCCGTGGCATTGAATCCCAGGTCGCCGCCGGGTTTGGCGGTCAGTTCAGGATTGTTGCGGAACTCACGATAAAGCTGTTCCAGGTTGAAATTCCATTTGCGATGGCTTGCGTCCATTCCCAGCCGGTAATCATTGGCTTCCCAGCGAGTGTCACCCAAAAGCTGGAAAATATCGCTTTGCGTGTAATACGTCGGCGTATAGCGGCCTTTGGCCATGCTGCGGCCGTATCCCAGGTTGAAGCGGACGGCGCGTTGCGGCAACAGTTTCAGATTGAAATCCGATACTTGCTGGCGCAAGTCGTAATCCCGCAATCCGAGCGCGAAATTTGGCCCCAGCGAACGAAAGTAGTTAAAGCGACGGACATTACTGTCGAAGCGATACCATTTCGTTTTGTCCATGCGCAACGAAAAGGTCTGGCTTTGGTCGCCGCCAGCGTTGTTCACATCCGCGTGCAGGTAATCAAACAGAATGCCTGTGCCCGGTTGCGCCCGCATATCCAGCGAAGATTCCAGGACGCGAAACCCATCGCGAACATTGACGTCCGACAGATAGCGGGCAAGGCTGCCGTTGGTGTCAACAGAACGATACCCAAGTTCCAGCGTGCTGGTGGTGGAATAGATTCCCCAGGTGCGGCCCGTTTCGGGTTTGCTGGGTTGATTGTCTTTTGGTTTGGTGACGATGGCTTTGGCGCGTTCCAGTTCGCTGTCGGCCTCTCTGGCCTGCTGACTGGTTTCGGCTTTCTCCACGCTTTGGGCGTGGATGAGCAGGCCAAACGCGATCAACATCACTGTGATTGCCCCCGCACAAGTCCGGGAGAGCCATAAACGCATTGGATGACGATTGGTTTTCATCTTGTCTCCTTGTTCTTAGCGGAAGGCCCGGTTTTTATTCGAACCGTGAATTTCAATGTGGCACGCCGTGCAATTTTGATAGCGCGGTTGCGATTGATCGTGCGTGGCGGCGGCGCCCAACCCGGTTCCATCAACTTCCAGCCCGGCAGTATTCGAATGGCATTCGATGCACAGAAACCGTATGGTGTTTCGAGTCAGCAGTTTCGGGTTGGTCGAACCATGAGGCGTATGGCAGGCCTGACAGCCTTCCACTTTGACCGGCGCGTGTTCAAACACAAACGGCCCTTGTTTGTCGGCGTGGCATTTGACGCAAGCCGAATCTCCTGTGACCGAATTGCGCAATGATTTGCCCATAAAGCCGCCATGTTGATTGTGGCAGTCGGAGCATTTCATGCCGCCTTCGGGAACCTTGTGATGAAACGGCTTGGCAAAGGACGCTTTCTGATCGGCGTGACACTGGTAACACAAATTCGGCTCAGTGCCTTTCAGCAGAAATTCCGTGCGCTTGGGTGCGTGTGAAGAATGGCAATCGTTGCACGAAACGCCATGACGCGAATGTTCGCTGCGGCGATAGTTGAAGCGTTCTTCAGACTTGCCCTGAGAGCCTTCGTGGCATTTCAGACAAATTGCCGAAGATTGCGCTGCCGACAGCTCTTTGAAAGAACTCAGCTTGGCGGCAGCGGCTTTGGCCGTGTCATTCATCAGGGCCGTGGCTTCCGCTTCTTTGCCAGCTTCGTTCAGTTTTTGAATGTTGAGGTAAAAATCCAGGTGGCCGCGCGCTGGACCGTGACAAGCTTCGCATCCATTTTTATCAACCGGCGAATTCAGCACTTTTGTCTTGGCGTGGGCTGTCAGAGCGTAATGAGTGGCTTCTCCGCCGTGACATTCAGCGCATGAATCGCTGCCGACATACTGACTGGCATCTATCGGGGTAGATTTTTGGGATTGATCGGCCGAAGCTGCTTCTACAGTTGCAGATTTTGCTGAAAACCTTGTCATCAGCGCCGTAACTTTCGATGAGGCCATCGGAAACAACGGCGCAATTAAAAAGGCTACGACAAAAACGATTTTCAGAGTTCGCATAGGCTACTCCTTGTCCATCCGAAAAAGGCCTCGGATAGTGTTCATTTAATTGTTTAATCTGTAAGG
>CAYLJQ010000377.1:0-6899 GCA_964383955.1 uncultured Heliomicrobium sp.
ACCTCAGTGAAGTTCAAATACCAATGGAAGTAGGCCCGATAAACCCTTGCAGGTTACGAAACACGGATTGTGTAGTTGTTGATCTGATGTTTGATCCTACTCACCGTCAAACGGAGGAGCGATGACCAAAGCAGAGTTGGTGGAAGAAGTTTCCAAAGCAGCCGAATTGACCAAAAAAGATTCGGAAGTAATCGTTGACGAAGTCTTCAAAAATATCATCCAGGCGCTTAATCGCGGCGACAAGATCGAATTGCGTGGCTTTGGCTCGTTTCGCGTTCGCAAACGCGACGCACGCCGCGGGCGCAATCCCAAAACCGGCGAGCCTGTGGACATCCCGGCCAAGTCTGTGCCGTATTTCAAGCCAGGCAAAGAACTGAAAGAACTGATTAACGGAAAGCAGCCAGGGGAAGGCGGCGACGACGATTTTGACGATGACGATGATGATTTCGACAATGACGCTCCGGAAACAGTTGAAGAGACAAACAACGCCGGATAACTCAACGTGTGGTATTGATCATTTGTCGCAGCGATAAACCCTGAAGGTTGAGAGCTTGACCGGAATTTTCACCGCTCTCCGATCAGTGGGCCTCACCTTTTCCACTTTGTCCCCCTTCGGAGGTGCATATGAGGCGGCAATTCAATCGTCCTTTCCAGCTTTGTCTTCGCTCATTCTTCTTTACCGTTGCGCTGCTGATTTTCAATCAGCAAGGGTTTTCTCAGCAATCCGGCAATCCCAACAATCCGGGCAATTCCAACCGCAGCAACACGCTTTCCCATACCATTCGCGGAAAAATTTTTATGCCTTCCGACACCCTGCCGGAACAGCGGATGCGCGTGGTGCTGGAACACAGTGCAGGCGGAATCGTTTCAGAAACCTTTTCCGATAGCGTGGGTAATTTTGAATTCAGGGGGCTGACCAACAGCACGTATCGGGTCACGATCCCAACGGACAATCACACGTATGATACGGGGCAGGAAACGGTTGAAGTGTTTGGCAATTTTTCCCGAACAATTTCTGTCCAGATTTACCTGAAAGATAAAAACAGTGGTCTCAAGATTACGACCAAAGAGAAGTTGCTTTCGCCCGCTGATATTCAGGAAGTGCCCAAGGACGCGAAAAAGGCCTACGAACAGGGGCTGAAGCTGGCGCGCGATAGCAAGCCGGATAAAGCCAGCGCAAAATTTCAGGAAGCATTGCAGCTTTTCCCGGACTATCTGAACGCTCTGAACAAACTGGGCGAACAGATGCTAGCCATGAACAAACTTGATTTTGCCCAGGCAAATTTTGAACGCGCCATTGCGATCAATCCCAAATTTGCCTTGCCGTACATTAACTACGGCCTGTTGATGATGGGCCAGAAACGCTACGCTGAAGCTATTTCAGCGCTGGAAACAGGCAATCGGCTGGATGACACGTTCCCTGTCGGGCATTTGAATCTTGGGTTGGCATTGATGGCCCAAAATCCGCCTGACCTGGATCGTGCTGAAAAGGAGTTGAATAAGGTCATCACTCTGGGCAAGAAGGATTTTGCCCATGTTCGCAAGCTGATCTTTAACCTCAATGTTCGCCGACAGAAATACGACAAAGCCGCCGCCCAATTGGAAGCGTATTTGAAAGAAGTTCCTGATGCGCCAGATTCACAAGACGTCCGACTGATGTTGGACAAGGTGAAAAAGGCGATGGTTCAACAAACGGCCGCGCAAAAGCAGCAATAGCCACAGGCAATCCAAAACAGGCGCAAGCCATCAGCTTGCGCCATACTCCAAATTCAATGCGAATCATTTCTGTGACCATTTTGGCGGCGTTATTGCTAACGCTGACGGCATCGCCCTATGTTGCCGCGCAATCACGCATCACCACACCGAAAGAAGAACTCGGTTTTAATTTCGGCGACGATTATCAACTGGCCAATTACAAACAGATTTCGGCTTACTGGACGAAACTCGCCAACCAGTCGAATCGCATTGTTTTGCGGCAAATCGGCAAAACCGCCGAAGGCCGCGACCATTTGATGGCAATTGTGACTTCGCCTGAAAACCACAAACGGCTGGAACATTATCGCCAGATTTCCAGGCAGTTGGCATTGGCTGAAGAGTTAAGCGAAGAGCAAGCTCGTGACTTGGTGCGCGAAGGCAAAACCATCGTCTGGATTGACGGAGGCTTGCACGCGACGGAAACGCTTGGGGCACAACAGCTCGGCGAAATGGTTTACCAGATGGTCAGCCGCAACGATGAAGAAACGCTGCGTTTTTTGAACGACGTCATCATTCTGTTTGTCCATGCCAATCCCGACGGCAACGACCTGGTTGCTGATTGGTATATGCGAAACTCAAATCCGAAAGAGCGAAGCCTGGTTGGGTTGCCGCGCCTTTATCAAAAATACATCGGCCACGACAACAACCGTGATTCTTTTGCTTCGACGCAGGCCGAAACCGAAAATTTCAATCGCGTGCTGTACCGCGAATGGTTTCCGCAGATTTTGTACAACCATCATCAAAGCGGCCCGGCTGGAACGATTCTATGGTCGCCGCCCATGCGCGATCCGTTCAATTACAACCAGGACCCAATGGTTGTTCTTGGCATCGCGTCACTGGGAATGGCCATGCACACGCGGTTGGCCGCAGAAAACAAACCCGGCGCAACCATGAAAACCGGCGGTTCTTACGATGGTTGGTGGAACGGAGGACTTCGCAGCACGGCTGCATTTCACAACATCATTGCGCTGCTGACGGAAATGATCGGCAATCCCACGCCGATGCGTGTTCCGCTGGTGATGCAGCGCCAATTGCCACACAGCGATCTGGCGTTTCCCGTAGCGCCGCAAGAATGGCACTTCCGGCAATCAGTTGAATATTCGATCACCTGCAACCGCGCCGTGCTGGATTACGCTTCGCGGATGCGGGAAAACCTGCTTTTCAACATTTACCGGATGGGCAGGAATTCCATTGAACGCGGCAATCGCGACAATTGGACGCCTTCGCCGAAACGATACGCCGCAGTTGGCGCAAAACTGGCGCGCGAATCGGCTTCCGCCAGCGCCGAACGCGATCAAACTTACTGGGCAGAGTTGCGTGCGCCGGAACTCCGCGACCCGCGCGGCTTCATCATCCCGTCTGACCAGCCGGACTTTCCGACCGCTACGAAATTCATAAACGCGCTGCTGGAAACCGGCATCACGGTTCACCGGGCTACGCGCGAATTCACGGTGCAGGGAAAAACCTATCCGGCAAATTCCTTTGTCGTTTTTGCCGCACAAGCATTTCGCCCGCATGTGCTGGATATGTTTGAACCGCAACAACATCCGGATGTGTTCGCTTACGCAGGTGCGCCGCCGACTCCGCCGTATGACAACGCTGGTTGGACGTTGGCGTTGCAAATGGGCGTCAAATTCGACCGCATTCTGGAAGGTTTCACCGGCCCGTTTGAAAAAATCAGCGAATGGAATGTCAGGCCTTTGGCTGGCAAAGTCACGCCAGTAACTGGCGCGAAAGGTTTTGTCGCCAGCCGCCAAGTCAATGATTCGTTCATCGCACTGAACCGATTGCTGGCTGCCGGTGAAGACGCCTACTGGCAATCGGACAAACTTTACGTTCCGGCCAATACGCGCACGCTGGCTCGGCTGCAAAATATTGCGGCGGGCCTGGGCATTAACTTTGAAGCGACCGCCGAACCGCCTGCCGCCGAAGCGATAAAACTCAAAACAGCACGCGTTGGTTTGTGGGATCGTTACGGCGGTTCGATGGACGCGGGCTGGGCGCGCTGGATTCTGGAACAGTTCGAATTTCCCTTCGATCGCGTGTTCGCGCCAACGCTGGATGCAGGGAATTTGAATAACCGTTTTGACGCTTTGATCTTTGTTGGCGGAGCGATTCCGCCACTGGACAGCCGCCAGCGAGAGGAACTGATTATTTCCAACGTTCCCGCGGAATACGCCAATCAACAAGGCCGCGTAACCGCCGAAAAGACTTTGCCGGAACTTAAACGCTTTCTGGAAAACGGCGGCACCGTCATCGCCATTGGAGATTCCGCCGCCAACCTTGCGGCGCATCTGCACTTGCCGATTCAAAACCATCTGGCCGAAAACGGCGTGCCTTTGCCGCGCACGAAGTTTTACTCACCCGCTTCCTTGCACGAAGCCCGCTTTGACTTAACCCACCCCGTAACCGCAGGAATGAACGAACGCACCATCGTCTTTTTCGACAGCAGTCCCGTCTTCCGCCTGGCTCCAGAAACCGCCGCGCAAGGCGTCAAAGCCATCGCCTGGTTCGACAACAAAACGCCGCTTCGCAGCGGCTGGGCTTGGGGAGAAGAGCGATTGGCTGACGGCGTCATTGCCATCGAAGCGCGTGTCGGTCGTGGAAAGCTGTTGCTGTTCAGCCCCGAAATCCTGCAGCGCGCCCAACCCCACGGAACTTTTAAGCTTCTCTTCAACAGCATCTTTTATTCGACGCAAGCAGCGAAGTAGGGGCGTCGCCCATCAATTACTCCCAAAGAAGAGATCGCGAAGCCAGAAGCGGGCGCAAAAGGCGTATTAGATATGGACGAAATTTTATAGATCATCTATTCTCTTACCGTCATTGTAAGACCATCGGAACGCAGTTTATTCCAGCCTTTATTCAAGACTTATTCTTCGAACAGACAGTAGCTTCGTTACAAACTCGGAGTTGGTCCTATTTTTATGATGGGCGAAACCAGTACGTTGAACGAATTGAACCGCCAGGAGTTTATGCCGGACAGGCTTCGCACCTTTCTGGATTGGCTGGCGTCTGACTTGGAAAATCGCGACGAAGCGTATGAAGCCGCACGCCGTCGCCTGGTAATCTTTTTTGCCGGACGGAAATGCCTGGATTCGGAAGCTTTGGCCGATCGAACGCTTGATCTGGCGATGCGAAAGCTGCCTGACATTCCCGCTGAAGCCAATCCGATGGCCTACCTGATCGGAATTGCCAAAAACATCTATCGGGACGAATTACGCGCTGCGCAAAAAGTGGAAGCCTTCCGTTTGGCTCAAACCGTGCTGCCGACAGGGAATCCATCCGAACTAGAAGCCCGTCATACCTGCCTGGAAAAGTGTTTGTCCGAATTGCCAGCCGAAGATCGAATGCTGGTGCTTGGGTATTACAGCGAATCCAAACAGGCCAAAATTGATAAGCGTAAACAACTTGCCGACCGGTACGGGCTGAACCTGAACGCGTTGCGAAACCGCATTTTCCGTTTGAATCAGCGCTTGGCGCTTTGTGTCACGGCTTGCCTGGAAAATTCTCCGGCGTGATGTTTTGCCGGTTCCCGCCATACATTAGTGCGCGGGGTAGAAAGTCACTATAAATGTCTTTTATCACCGACAAAGAGATACGTTCGTATCTGTTAGGAACTCTGACAGATGCTCCCCGCGAACAAATTGAGGAAACGTTGCTGATTAGCGACGAAGGGTTCGTGCGGCTGGAAATGGCCGAAGAAGATTTGATCGAAGAGTTTTTGGATGATCAGCTTGATCCGAAAGAGCGCGCAATGTTCGAAAGCGATTTTCTTTGCACAAAGGCTCGCAAAGAAAAGTTGGCGTATTTACGCGCCATTCGAAATCTAGCCGCCCAGCAAGTGCAGCCGGAACCCCTTCCCGGCAAGGTCATCAGCTTTCCCGCAGCGCAACCGCGGCGGTCATTTTTCGTGGGTATGAATCGTACGGAGTACTTAAAACTGGCGGCAGCAATTTTGCTTGTCAGCAGCGCGGGATTTTTGGTTTGGCGATATGCGTTTCGTCCATCACAAAGTGTTTCGCTCGTGGCTCTCAACCGAGCGTACGCCGGTGGACGAACGCTCGAAACGCGCATTGGCGGGCTAGATTACGCGCCTTATGCACCCACGCGTGGCGCAAGCGACGCTGACGCCAATGCGCGCATCCTGCGCGAACGCGCCGAACGGATTGTCTTGGACGCTTATGTCGAACACCCAACCGCGGCCAATCGGCACGCGCTTGGAAAATACTATCTGGCCGATAAACAATTCGATAAGGCCATTGAACAGTTCAAGGCCGCGCTGACAGAAACCCCAAGCGTAGCTGAATTGCACAATGACCTTGGCGCGGCCTTGCTGGAAAAATCCAAGCTCGAAAAACGGAACAGCCAGCCCGGTTACAGCCTGGAACACATGGCCGCCAGCCTGGAATCCATCGAGCAGGCCTTGAAACTGCAACCGAATTATCCAGCCGCAGTGTTCAACCGGGCGCTCTGTTTGCAGGAAATGTACCTGCCGCGCCAGGCCATCGAAGAGTGGAAGAAATACCTTCAACTTGACGCCAACTCTGCCTGGGCCGACGAAGCGCGCCAACGATTGGCGGAACTCGAAAAACTGCCGTCGAACATTTCAAAGAGTGACGACGAACTTTACCAGGAATACCTGAAAGACCCGGCGAACGAAGAGCGCACCTTCGACCTGTTCTGCCAATCCTATTCCACAACCGGCAATGGCATTACCGAACGGCTGATTGATAGCTTTCTCGCCGCCAAAGAACGCAACGAAGAACCCGAAGCCGCCCGTAAATTGCAATTGCTGGAACACCTTGGAGCGTTTGTCTACCAACGCACCACTGATCCTTATGTCCGTGATGTGGCTGGGTATTACCGCCAGACGACGCCCAAACAGCAGACCATCTTGCGACAAGCACGGCACCACCTAACCGTAGGGCGGAATCTGCGCTCGACCTCGCAATCCCAAGCGGTAGCGAATTACGAACAAGCCATCGCGCTGTTTCGGCAAGTTCAGGATCAGTGCGAAGTGAAGATGACAACCTGTCTGCTCGCCCGCTCGCATTTGCGGCAATCAAATTTGGAAAAGAGCCAAGATTTATTTATTTCGCTGACCGGTGCAGAGAATCCCTACCTCTGGTTACGGGGAGAGAGTT
>CAYLJQ010000378.1:0-6885 GCA_964383955.1 uncultured Heliomicrobium sp.
GGGGTCGTAAGGGACTTTCACCCTCAAGTGAATGCGCCCTGCCGGGCGCACATGACAAAAGGCGCGGAAGGCTATCTTGCCTCCCACGCCCTTGTTGCCGTTTCCAAATCTGGCTTAGCAGGCTGGAGCAGTGATCGGGATGCTCAATTCATCTGTCGTCAACGATGTGTGGTGAAGGTTACGACCACCATTGAAGTTGGTATTGTATGTGTACGGTAAAGTGCTGTCGTTGAGATACAACACAACGCCCGTCACACCTTTGTTCGCATTGACAGGCCAGAATTTCATCCAGCCGTACCATCCTCCCTGCTTAATCAACGTGCCCATGTTCGGCGACGTTTGCGGAAAGCTGTTGGAAATAACCTTTCGGAACTGGAAGCTGTTGATGTTGCCTTCCTGCCAGAAATAAGGCATCGCATCCGGGCCATACACATTGCCTGCCAGCCCGTTCAGATTGTCCGGCGTTCTCTCTCCGAACAGCGAACCACCGATCTGGTTAACAATCACCATCGTCTTGTTGCCATCACGCATTGCCGGGATGTAATCGAGTTCCAAGGCTCCAGGAAGCTTGTTGTAACGCACTCCGTCAAACTTCAGCGTAGCGACAATCCCGTTTCCAATCTCGCCAGGAGGCGGCGCTGTTGGAGATTCAACCAGAGCAGAAATCGCTTCTGCATTCAGCATAGCCTGGTAACCATCCGCCGTCTTGATGGATTCGCTGCCGGTAAAATAATTGAATTTGTTCGGATGACCTGCGGCATCCACTGACACGACAAGAATGTATCCCTTACCTCCCGGATCAACGTCCGACGCCCGAAAACTGATCATCTGGTTGGGAGCCAGACAGATATAACCATCACTCACGGCTCCGGCCACTGAGTCAATAAAGTAGATTGCCACGCTCCCAGCCTTTTGCAGGTGGGTATTGGTGATGTGAATCTGCGTGTCTTCCCTATCACGGTTTGATGGATTGGAAGTGTAATAGTTGAAGATCAAAACCGACCCGGGTTTCTGGTCGCTGATCGTTGTGATGTCCGGGAAAGTCTGCGCAAAAACTGAAGAAGTTGATACAACAGCGAAAACGATAAGCAAAAATAACTTCGAAATAGAATGAATAGTTGAATTCATAAACCTTCTTCCCTCCAAATAGTTGATTCTCAATGTATGCCATCCCAAACGACTGGGCGGCTCTTTATTTCGTTGCGTCTCTGTGACGACGCGAATGTACGGGAATTGGCCGATGCAGTCCTGATGTTTTGGTGATGCTGTGGTGATGTTCTGGTAATTGATGATCAGAGCGCCAGTTCGGAAAATCGGCTCGGCAGTTTTTAGTCTTGATTCGGTGCAGGAACGTTACATGGCTGTGCCGATTGGTTTGGGAGCTTCAACCGATCAGATGTTTTTGTTGTTATTGGGAAACGGCTGGCGATTCCACAGCGGGCTGGCAGGTGTGACGGCAAAGGTTGGTGGAACTGCTGTCGAAGCCCACCTCGCTGGCGCGCAAGGCAATTTTGTCGGCTTGGATCAAATCCATCTATGGTTGCCGCAAAGCCTGCGCGGGCGTGGCAATTTCACGATCGCGTTGAGTGTGAACGGAAAATTTGCCAATCAAGTCAGCGTGAACATCAAATGACCTATTCCAAACACCACAGCGCAATGGAAGCGTCATCTTTGACCAACACGTGTTTGCCCCAGATGACCGGATGCGCGTACGTTGCGCTGTCGGCGACGGAATACTTGGCCACTTGCTCAAACGCTTTCGGGTTTTTCCGCGCGATGATCAATCCGGCGTCATTGTTCAAGACAAACAATAAATCCCTGGTCTGTAAAATCGCCGCGTTTGCGCCTTCGCGGCCTTCGGTTGACCACAGAACTTTGCCGGTCGCGGCTTCGGCACAAAAGATCAAGCCTTTGCGTTTGTTCGTCATCCCGTAAAAATGGTCGCCTTCCAGCACAGGCGAATTCATGTACAGAGTCAATTCCCGGTTGTGCCAAAGCTGTTTGGCTTCCCACTTGTCGCCGGTTTTCGTCGGCTCGATGGCCATGGTGCCGTTGCGGACACCGGACAGAATCAAGGAGTTTTTGTACACCAGCGGCGTGACGATGTTTTCATTCCACTCGTCCGGCCAGGCCAACCGCCAAAGCAACTGACCGTCTTTTGCCGCAACGCCAATGACCGATTTGTCGGTCATTGTGACGACCTGCCGAACGCCTTCAAACGTCGCGATGATCGGCGAAGCGTATCCCGGTCCTTCCCCCGTCCAGCGCCATTTTTCTTTTCCGGTCGCCGCATCCAGCGCAACCATCACGCCGCCGCGAATGTCGTCGCCGGTGTACACAATCACGTTGCCACCATCAATCACTGGCGAAGCCGACGTGCCGCAAAACATTTTCGACGTGTCTGGTTTTCCGAAATCCTTTTGCCATTTCAATTCGCCTGTCACGGCGTCAAAACACGACAGCACAGAATTGACGCCCAGCGTGTACAGCCTGCCCTGATGCATCACGGGAGTTGAAAACGGCCCTTTGCTCATTTCCTTGGCGTACTGATTTTTGGTGAATTGCGCAGGGTAGCGTTTGCTCCAGAACGGTTTGCCGGTTTTCAAATCCAGACAGGTGATGGTTTCTTCATCGCCGTTCATGCTGTGAACCCATGCGCGCTCCTTTCCACCAATTGAGCCGATAACCGGCGACGAATAGCCCGAACCGACAGGCGTTTTCCAAACCTGTTTGAGTTCTTTCGGCCAGATGGCAGGAGCAACAAAATCTTTGACAACGCCATCGCGATTGGCTCCACGCCATTGCGCCCAATCCTGCGCATAAGCAAGCAAGCTGAAACTTGCCAGCAGAACGAAAGTGGTAATCGGTCGGATCAATTTGCTTGGCATCACTTCCTCCTACAAAAACTTTTCGACCATCAGTTCGTCAATATAGCTTCCATTGATTTTTGCCTGTCGCCGAGCCGTGCCGATGATTTGAAAGCCTTGCCGCTGATATGCCGCCAGCGCTGCCGGATTGTCGGCGCGGATAAACGTGAACAGTTTTTCGTAGCCTTTCTGGCGAGCGGCTTCAAAGGTCGCCGCAAACAAATCCCCGGCGATTCCCTGCCCTCGTTCAGCCAGATCAACATACGTGCCGAGGACTCCTACGTGATCGAAAGCATGCGTATATGTGGCAAACGGTTCCATGCTTTGAAAGCCCACGATCTTGCTGTCTGCTTGCCTGATAGCGACGTGAAAGATGCCGCGCGCCGGAAAGTTCGTTATGTATTCTCGCTCGGCTTCGACGGTAAATGGCGTGTCGAATACGGTGTACTTCCCGCTTTGGATGATGGGATTGAAAATAGCGACGATGGCTGCGGCGTCTTCCGGCTGAACTGGGCGGATCAACAAGTTCATGGTCGTAGCTGCGTAAGCAAACCTGCCAACCACAAAAAGCTCAAAAGGCACAAAGCAAGCCAGCGATTCTTTTGTGTTTATTGTGCTTTTTGTGGTTGGTTTCTCTCTGATTCAATAAACGCTGCCTTAGTAAACGCCTTCTACTACTGAAGTCGCGAAGCGCGAAAACGGTCTGACATTGCGAACGCCGTCCCACGGATATCGTTCGCACGGAGCTTCGCGTTCGCATTCGTCGCGTTCCAGGAAGCGCGGCATGAACAGTTCCTTGGTCAGCGTGGTCAGCCGGACGCGACCGGTTTCGCCGTAACCAACCAGCTTTCTGGGTTCATCGGGATCAACGACTTCAATCATCGCGCGCGGGTTGGGCGGGTAATAAATGATCGCCCAGTTGTCCGCCGGATCGAACGGAACTTTGTGCGTCGCCAAGCCCATCAAGGTATTGCCGTAAGTTGGCGCGAAGTATGCGCCTTCCATCAACTCTTCGACGGCGAAACGATGGAATTGCGGAGTCATCTCTGTCCCACCGCAAAACACGCCGGTGATGCCCATCTTTTTCAGCGAGACTTTTTCGCAGAGCGCTTCCAGCAGTTTCGGCGTGGCGAACATGCATTTGATGTTTGGATGGGCTTTCAGAATCGTGACAGCCTGATCAATGACGTGCGCTTTGTAACGTTCCATCATCTGCATCTCGCCCATCTTGATCAGCTTGATGACCCAGCGTGGATCCAGGTCAACGCAAAAGCTGATGCCGCCGCGATGTTGCGCCAGATGCTCGACAGCCAATCGCAACCGGCGTGGGCCAGACGGGCCAAGCATCAACCAGTCAGCGCCTTTCGGAAAGAATTCATCCGGCAAGGTTTCGCTGAACAGTTCGTAATCTATTTTATGATCTTCACTGACGACGCGGCTTTTGGGCACGCCTGTGCTGCCGCCCGTTTCAAACACATAGATTGGTTTGCCAGCCAATCCTTTCGGAACCCAGCGGCGAACCGGCCCTCCGCGCAAATCGCCGTCTTCAAAAAACGGAAACTTATCCAGGTCTTCATAAGTTTTCACGTCTTTGCGCGGGTCGAAATCGTAGCCTTTGGCTTTTTCCAGCCAGTACGGGCATCCGGTTTCAGGATTGAAATGCCATTCGACCATTTCGCGAACGTGAGCATCCAATCGTTCTTTTGCGGCTTGAATTTTTGTCTGCATCTCAGCAGTTGCTGTCATAACTTTTCCACCTTGTAAGAGTTTGATTGCCAGTATCAGTCCGCGCGCGTAAGCAAGCGGCGCTTGGTCACTCAACCGCTTGCTTACGCGCGCGGTACTGATCCGAATCAGGTTTCCAGAGTGAACGGATTAAAGTTTGTGTCGCGGTCGTAATAATCTTCGTGTTCGACGCGCTTCAGGAAATTGACAATTAAATATGTAAACGGCGTGATGACGGCTTCCCAGGCGACTTTCATCAGGTAATTACTCATCATCACCGTGACCACCAGATCGTTCGACATAATCGAAGAGTTGTAAAACGCCAGCGGATAAAAGATCAGTGAATCCACGCCTTCGCCGACGATGGTCGAACCGATGGTTCGCATCCACAGAAACCGCCCGCTGGTCAGAATCTTCATCTTCGCCAGCACAAAGGAATTTGCAAACTCACCGGCCCAGAATGCAATCAGCGAAGAAAACACGATGCGCGGCGTGCTGCCGAAAATCATGTCGTAAGCTTCCTGCCCTTTCCAGCCCGGCGCAGGCGGCATTTTCACCACGGCCCAGCTCATAAACGCGCCGAAAATCAATGCTCCGAATCCAGCCCAGATCACCCGGCGCGACCGCGCGTACCCGTACACTTCGGTCAAAATATCGCCAAAAATATAGCTCAGTGGAAAGAACAGGATCGCCGTGCCGAATTCGAGCGGGCCAATTTTGGAAACTTTCTGCACGCCGATAATGCCCGAACACAGCAGCACGGTCACAAACGCGGCCATCACCAGATCGTAATACTTATAGGCTCGATGCGGGTGAGTATCAGCAGCCTGATTTTTCAAACAGGGATCTCCTCAAAAAAATAGGGCAAACTTCCTCAAGCTTGCTCACGTTTCACGCGAATCCCTCTGGTCGAGGGGCAATAACTACTTGGAAGATTTGCCCTACATTAACGGACTATTTCATTTTTTCAAGGCCGCGCAGATTACAAGCCTATTTCTTTGCCTGCTTGGCCAGATAAGCTTTCGATTGCTGTTTGGCAATGTCCACCAGATTTCCCATGGCCACATTCACATCAATCAAGTGCAATCCCCAATTCGCCTGCACCTGCCCGGCGGTCAAAATGTCGCCGGGAATGTCGTCAGTGCGAGGATCAGATGGATTACCGTTAACTTTGACCGACAGGTAAGAACCTTTTTCGTTGGAAACACACGTGCCCGTCAGCAAACCTGGCACACTGACAAACGGCGTGGTAATCGGTTTCGCGGGAATCACCCACGGCTTCGGTTCCGCAGCCGATGATCCAGCGATGCGCGCAGCACCAAGATAGGCATGAAGTTCGCCGCTGCCTCCGCTCAAAGCTGCCGGATTTGTACAGGCCACTTCCAGCCCTTCGCCCGGGGATCGTCCGAATAAACTGTTTGCCGGAGGCGGCACGGTTTCGCGAAAAGTCACATACGTAACAACACAGCCAGTTTGATTGGCCGAACGGCAGAGCGGCATGTGTTTGAACGTGCCTCCAACATCTTTTCCTTTCGGCACAGTGACGTTCATTCCCAGCAACATCGCGGAAACAACGCGATCCTGAATTGGTTTGCCGTCAATCTCATTCCGGATGAGTTGCATCAACACGCCGGAACCTTGCGAATGCCCGATCAGCACCACGCCGCGCCCTTTGTTGTCGTTTGCCAGGTAGTAGGTCCAGGCATCCAGCACATCGGCGTAAGTTTGCGCGCGATCAGCTGCCATGGGTTTGCCGGACATGCCTGCGCGCAAAGCCGTCAACGTCACCTGCCGATACAAGGGTGCGTATAACTTGCACTGCGAACCGAACCGCGCGAATTGCTGCTTGATGACGTTCAGCTCTTCCGGCCCGGCTGTCATATCGCTATTCGCTGTCGTGTCCAGCGAAACCGTCGGATACACATAAAAACAATCAATGGGCGCATTCGGATTGGCCGTCCATTTTTCTTCTTTCAGCTTGCCGTCGGCGCTGACGACCGTCGTCGTCAAGTCAATTGTGCAAGCGTCCTCTCTGCCAGGACGGCACAACCAGTTTTCGCCTTTGCCATAATTGTTTTTGGCTGCTGGCATTATCTGCGTTTGAGCCTGATGCACCTTGCCAGCCAGCAGCATTGTGATAATCGTTAAAGCAAAAAAGAATCGTCGAAGCATGATTGTTCCCTCAAAATTATTGAAGTCACTGGCGAATTCAAACAGGGAAAATTACCCATCTGCCATTGACCATTACGCAATATTCGACAGGTAAGAAGATCCTCTTTTACCCGATCAATTA
>CAYLJQ010000379.1:0-6869 GCA_964383955.1 uncultured Heliomicrobium sp.
GTCTTGCTAATTCGCGTTCCCAGCCGTAAACGGCTGGGCTAAACAAAAAGTTTGATGGGTCCTTACTTCGTGCGGGCTTCTGCATAATCCTGCGTAATTCTGAACGCTCTAAAAATCGAACCGCAAGCCCAGTTGAATTCGTCGCGGATTGCCCGTGGAAACGATGCGTCCGAAGAACGGGCCGAAATCTGCGAACGGAAGCGGAATGCCGTAATTCGGATGATTGAACAGGTTGAATGCTTCGGCGCGGAATTCCAGCGCGCGACTTTCGCCAATAGGGAAGCGCCGTTGCAGGGCGAAGTCAAAGAGGATATTGCCCGGACCCGGAATCGTGTTGCGTCCGGCGTTTCCGAAGGTGAATGGTTTGGGCGTTTGAAAGGCATTGGTGTTGAACCAGCGTTCCAGTGTCCGTTCGCTACGCGGCAAACTGATTTTCTGCCCGGGAACCAGATCAGGCCGATTGGGGGTTCCGGTATTGGCGAAATCGGCAGCGAAATAACGCGGATTGAGCGGCGTTCCATCCTGCATCGTCAGAATGCCGCTTGTGCGCCAATTTGCCAGCAATGGGCGCAGTCGCCCAGGTTTCGGCAAGTGATACAGAAAGCCCACGCTCAGCCGCCGCCGCACATCGAAAAACGACAGGCCGCGTTCCAGGCGCAGGTTCCGTTCGTCCTGCGCGGTCGAACTGTCGAACAGTCCGTTCAGTACCGTATCGCCATCATCAATGGATTTCGACCAGACGAAGCTGGCCAGGAACGCAAGATCGGATGACAAACGCTTTTCGGCTTTGAGCTGCAAAGAGTGGAACGAAGAACTGGAAATGTGCTGGCGCACGATCAGCGGGCCAAATTGTGGAAACGGTCGCAGCGATTGCAAATCACCCGCTCGGGGCGGCAAGTTCTCGCCCGTTTCCACGCGAAGCGGTGTGTTGAACAGGCGCGATTTGCCGAGCTTTGTTCCTTTCGATCCGACGTAGGCAGTTTCGAAAAGAATCCGCGACGGCAGTTGGTGCTGCAAACTTGCCGTCCACTGTTGCATGTAAGGCGTGCGCGCTCTCGGATCAAGGCCGTAATAACTCAGCAGCCCTGTGCCTGCTGTCTGCGGAAATCCATTGGCGGTAGTCAGCACGGGCGCGCGCGATCCGTCGGTCTGATTGATCTCGTTACGAATGCCATTGCGCACCAGATCGTAATTTTCCATCGCGATTTCCGGGTTGAAGTAAACGCCGTAACCCGCACGGAACACCAAATCGCGCCGCTCCCAGAAACCGCCTGCCGGACGCCACGCCAATCCGATGCGCGGCGAGAAGTTGTTGCGATCCGGTTCAACTGCCCGATTTGTGCTGACCAGTTTTGGCGCGGCTGGCAAGGTTGAAAAGTCCAGGTTGACCAGTTTGCCGTCCGTTTCGCTGAAGGGCGAGAAGTATTCGTAGCGCAAACCCAGATTCAGCGTTAGCCGATTGGTGACGCGCCAGTCGTCCTGCGCAAAGCCCGCGTAACTGTTCAGCCGCAGGTTTGCTTGCGCGGTGCCAACGCTGCGTTCGGTGGTTTGCGGAAAGCCGAGCAGGAAATCTGCCAGCGAATCTCCGCCCGGTGAAGCCAGCGAGGGATTGGCGGTGAATGCACCAGTGAAGGTATAGCGCCCGCGTGACAATTGGCTTTGCCGATAATCCATCTGAAAACGAACGATCTGCACGCCAGTCTTCAAGGTATGCGCGCCGCGCGTAAAGGTAATCGCGTCGGAAAAGTACCAGATGTTGTCGCGCTGCGTTTGCGGGCGGCTGGTGGTGTCCAGCACCATCGAATATCCCGTCGTCAGAAAGAAGGGCAGTCCGAAATTTTCAGGATCAGCCGTGGATGAAACCAGTCCCAAATCGCGCGCATCGTCGGTGCTGTTTGCGCTTTCGGGCAGCAGCAAAACCGCCAGCCGCGTGAACGAAAAGCGGGCTTCGTTGATCCACGCGCCGCCAGCATAATTGTGTCCAACGACAAATTGCTGCGCGCGCACACGCTCCTGCGTTGGGCGTTCCGGGAAGCTTCCAGCCAGCCGGTTGCGGTCGTTGTTGATGGTGTAGCGCCCGAAAAGACGGCTGTGGTCCGGGAATTCGTGATCTACGCGCCCCGAAACGTTGTCACCGGTTTTGTCGCTCGGTGTCGCGTCAATGTAATTGCTGGAACCCTGGCGATTGGGCAACGGTTCGTATTTGTCCAGGAAGGTTCGCGCGATGGGGCTGATCCGGTTCGCCGGAATGATGTTGTTAGCAAAGGCTCGCCGCTGGCCTGTGGCAGGATCAATGTTGAGCGGATCGAAGATCGGACTGCGCCCGCTGAAATCTCCGCTGCGTTGCTTGGCGTCTGGAACGATGCCCAGGCTTGATTTGGCCGTTTTGGCGCGGAACGCTTCGTAAGAAGCAAAGAAGAAGGTTGAGCCAATTGGCAAAGGCCCGCCGAGCGAGCCACCGAATTGATTTTGGCGAAAGACGGGACGGGGCAGGCTGGTATCGTCAAACAGATTGTGGGCATCCAGGGCTTCGTTGCGGAAGAATTCAAAGGCGCTGCCGTGAAAGTCGCGGCTGCCGGATTTCGTCACCACGTCCGCCACGCCGCCGCCCGATTGCGCGAACTCAGCGGCGGCCAGCGACGATTGAATGCGGAATTCCTGCACGGTTTCCAGCGGCGCGTTGACGGCGATGGCGCGCGCATTGAAGTCCGTGTTGAGCGCGCCGTCCAGCAGATAGGTATTCATCGTCGAACGGCTGCCGTTAAGCGGCGGATTCAACGCCACAGCCCCACGGTTTTCCTGGCCGTCGTTAATGATGTCGTGGCCGAAGCCACCCAGTTGTCGCGGAATCGCCCCAGGCCCAAGCGTGATCAGCGAAGCCACGTTGCGCACATCCAACGGCAGCCCGCGAATGGTGGCGAAATCCAGCCGATAGCCAACCGACGCCTCATCGCTTTGCAATGGCGAAACATCGGAGGTGACGGTCAAAGTTTCCGTTTGCAAGCCAATTTTTAATTGCAGGTCCAGCCGGGCTTTCTGGTTCACTTCCAATACAAAAGCTTCAACCGCCGTAGTGCGGAAGCCATCTTTTTCAGCCGTCACGGTATAGCGTCCCGGCAACAAATCGCCGATGCGGTAGTCGCCTTCGGCGCTGGTCACGGCGCTTCTGGAAAAGCCTGTCGCTTCGTGGCGCGCCGTGACTTTCACACCGGGCAACGCCGCAGACTTTTCATCCGTAGCGTCGCCGAGCAACACAGCGGAGGATATTTGGCCGACCGTCGCGGGGGCCAGAGCCAGAATCAATGCAAAAGTGCAAAGTGCCAGAGAGATTTTCATTGGAAGTCTCCGCTGCAAGAAATACAGGCTTGATACCATTTTAGAATTGAAGCCTGAGCGAGAATTGAATTAGCCGCGGGCCGCCGATTGGGCCGCCGGTCGTGCCAACGGCATTGGATACTGCCGCGCCAAGCGTTTGCGTAATCTTGCCGAAGTTCGCGTTGCTCAAGTCGCTAATCGGGTTGGCAAAATTCGTGTGGTTAAACAGATTGAAAAAGTCCGCCCGGAATTGCAGGCGCACCTGTTCAACCAGCGGAAAACTTTTGGCGATGGACAGATCGTGATTGTGAAGCCCTGGGCCGTAGTATTGATTGCGCCCTGATGTGCCAACACGGCCCGCAAATGCCGAAGTGAACCACGACGGATCAAAGGCAGCGTCGGGATTTCGGTTGTCTTGTGGCAGCGGTCCCGGCTTGGATAAATCAGGCCGGTTTCCGCCTGCTGGATTGCCGCCCGCGATCACCTGGTTGAAACCGCTGGTGTCCTGTCCGCCCGTCGTGACTGTGAATGGATAGCCTGCTTGAATGGTCGCGACGCCTGAAATTTGCCAGTCTGCAAACGCCAAGCGCGACACCATGTTCTTCCAACCAAACAGCCAGTGCCCCGGCCCGACCGGCAGCGAAATGACGTACACCAAATTGAAACGATGGCGAATGTCGAAGGCCGAAGGGCCGTGTTCCAGGCGCAGATTTCGCCCATCAACAGGCGCTGCAGCTTCGCCAGGCGGATTGTTCGATCCGAAGAAGCCAGAGTTGTAATCGAGCGATTTGCCGAAGGTGTAAGCTCCGCGCAGGTACACGCCGCGAAGGTTTTGATACTTCGCCGTCAACACCAGCCCATTGTAGTTTGAATTGCCGATGGATTTGGCCACCTGCACATTGCCGAAGCTGGGGTAGGGAAACACTTGTTCGTTTGGCGCGACAGGGCCGCGCCGCGCCGGATCGCGCACAATGACGGTTGGCTGGTTTACGTCAATGAACATTCCCAGCCGACGGCCCGAACTGCCCTGATAATCGGCTTCGACAGACAATTCATTGGTCAGCCGTCGTTGTATGCCGAAATTGTACTGATAGAGATAAGCGCTGCGCAGATTCGGATCAATGCCTTGAAAACTGAGCACGCCGACTGTCGGTGTTCCTGGCCCTTGTCTGCCGAAGTTCGAAACCAACGGCACGTTTTGATCGAAACCGATGGCCCAGGGGAATCTGCCGGGCTGTGTGCCATTAGCTGTTTGCGTGACTTGAAAGTTGTAGGGAGGCCCCAACGCCATGCTCACGGGCACGTTGTTGTACAGGTCGTCGTAAGCGATGCGAGCACCGCCGCGAATGACGGTGTCGTTTGCGCCAAAAAGCTTCTTGCCGACTCGTGGCACGTAAGCAAACCCGAACATCGGCGCGAAGTTGTTTTTGTCCGCATAAGCGCCGGATGCGGGAAGCGTGAATGGCGCGGTTCGGAAAACCAGTGCCGCCGTGCCTTTCAACGTCGGATCAACGCCCAGAATCCTGTCGCTGCCCACGATCATAGGGCCGACGCCCGGAACGAAGTTCGTCGCGTGGCCCTGAAGCTCTTCGACCGCAGAGGGATATTCATAACGCAAGCCGAAGTTCAGCGTCAGATTTTCGCGGGCTTTGAATTCGTCCTGCCAGTACAAATCCCACGGATACCGCCGCCAGTAAGACAGCGTGCTGCCTGTGCGGAAGCTGGAAGTGTTTACTTGCCCGCGCGCGAAATCGGCGAAATTGGCGAAGTTGAACGAACCGCGAGAAGCTCGGTTCAAATAGCGGCGCAAATCTTCGCGGCGAATGTGGAAGCCCCAGCGCCAGGAATGCTCAGTCCAGCCAAGCGGCGCGTTGAGCGACATATTCTCGAATAACTCAATCGTGCCTGAAACGCGGCCTTGGGGCATATTGACGTTTGTTCCCAGCCCCGCATATCCACCCGCAATCGTGATGGTCGGCAAACCGGAACCAAGCGGGTCTTTGGTTGCGTCAACGACGCCCGGCAGCGGCCTGCCATTGGCGTCTGTGAAGATTGTCGCGGCGTTCAATCCGAAATCCTGCACCTGGCGCTCCTGCTCATTTCGCGAATAACCCAGCCGAAGCTCGTTGAGAAAGCGGGATGAAAAGACATGCGTTTCGCTGAGCATCAGGGAGCGTTGCCGTGGATCGCCTTCGTTGCCGCCGGTCAGCGGCGTCGTTCCGCCAACAAAGCTCGACGCGCGATATTCCGTCCAACGGGCCGTCAGTTGGTCGTTTGGGCCGATCCGATGATCCAGACGCAGCGAGCCTGTGTTGTCATCGTCATTGTTTCGCACGTTGGCAATGTAGTTGAGCGTTCCGGTGGCGTTGGGGAGCGGCCAGTGTTCCAGCAATCGTTTTGAAATGATGTCCGTCACGGTCGCCCGTTCGGCGGCTGTCGGCACACGCGTCGAACGCACAACCGGAGCCACCTGTCGAAAGCCTTCATACGACGCAAAAAAGAACGTGCGGTCGCGAAGGATTGGCCCGCCCAGCGTCGCGCCAAATTGATTGCGATTGAGAACGCTTTTTTCGCCGCCAAGTTTGTTGGTGAAAAAGTCTGCGGCGTTCAGGCTGGTATTGCGGAAGTATTCAAACGCGGAGCCGTGAAACCGGTTTGAGCCGGATTTGCTGACGATATTGACCTGCGCGCCGCTGCCTCGTCCAAACTCTATGGAAGCTACGCTGGTCTGCACGGCGAATTCGCGCACGGCGTCTGTGATGCGAAACTGGTTCAGCGCATCGTTCTGCTGTGTGTCCTGGTTGCTGATGCCGTCCAGCAAATACACATTCGATTGTGAACGCGCGCCAGCGACGCTAAACCCGTTGCCTTGCGCGCCGGGCTGCGCTGGAATCACGCCGGGCGTCAGCAGCGCCAAATCCAGGAATTGCCGTCCATTCAACGGCAAAGCGTTAATGGTCCGGCTGTCCACAACCGCGCTCATTGTTGATTTTTCGTGTTCCAGCAGCGGCGTGAAGGCAGCAGTGATTTCCACCACCTCTGCCACAGTGCCCAACTGCATGCCGAACTTCACCGCAGTGACTTGATCTACTTGCACAAGAACGGGAAGCGTCACACGTTTGCAGCCCAGGACTTCAGCCGCCAGCGACCAATTGCCGGGTTCCAGTTGCATGAACTGAAAACCGCCGTTTCGATCCGTCACCGCCGTTCGTTGGGTTGCCGTTGCATCGCTGGTCAACGTCAGCCGTACGCCGGTAAACGGCGCGCCTGCGGGATCTTTGATCGTGCCGCTGATGCTTCCGGTAGGTGATACGGCGCTGAACCCAAGCGAGAACAGGATTGCGGCAACAAATGCCAGAGTCTGACAAACAATTATCTTCATGGAGGGTAGAAGTCGGTTCTGTGAGCGACGGTTCTTTCTTGGCGCAGCCTTGAAGAACTGTTGCTCCTGCCTCGGTTTTCAGTCGCGTTTAAGGCGTTGAATCGTGGGGCAGATTCGGAACCTTGCCTTTACCCACATCTTTTTGGCTCCGCGCTGAAGGCGCGATGGATAT
>CAYLJQ010000380.1:0-6867 GCA_964383955.1 uncultured Heliomicrobium sp.
ATGTAATTCGGTTAAGAATCGAAGAGGTTAAGCAAAATCAGGCAAAGCTGTCTTGTGGTCGAATCAATTTCAGCCACAGAATGTTGGGCTTTCTAAAACGTAAGCAAGGCAGGTGATGATAAATGCCTTGTTTTCAGTGACAATCAGTATGTAATTTCTTTTTGCCGCAACGGAATTTCGGGTTGAAAAAAAGTTTTGCCGTCTCACCCGTGAAATTAACCCTTAAGCAAAGAATATACCTGCTTCATTTACCAGTTTAGACAATTCGTCTAACATCCGCGCCGCGATGACTTCCCTTTCTTTACGAACTCAATCGGCTTTCTGGTTATTGCTTTGCGCTGCAATGGGCGCGAGCCTGCTTTTTTTATATGACGACAGTTGCCAGATGGATGGAGGGCAACATTTTCTCTTTGCGCGATGGGCTTGGACCCATCACGAATTGTTTGTCGGAGTTTGGGCGCGTCCGCTGTTCACCTTTCTTTATGCGTTTCCGTCACTGATTGGCTATCAGGCTGCGCGTGCTTTCACAGTCATGATCTGTCTGGTTATTGGCTGGCAAACCTGGCGCTTGGCCGAAGACTTCAATTTGCCGCGCGCGCCGCTCACTATTGTGCTTTTGTTTCTTCAACCGTCTTTCTTTTTGTTTTGCGCAGACACAATGACGGAACCAATTTTCGCGCTGATTTTCGTCGTTGCGCTGAGGCTTCATCATCAAGGCAGAATCAAAACGGGAATGATTGTCGCCTCGTTGATGGTTTTGGCCAGACCAGAAGGATTCTTTCTCGGCGTGCTTTGGGGAATATGGGTACTACAAACAACAAATGAATCCGGCTTGAAAGATCAATCCAGTCACAGCTTCCGCTGGATCAAATCCGCAATACGCAATCCGCAATCCGTAATCAATCTTTTATGGCTGGCAACGGGTTCGCTTCTTTGGTGGGTTGCTGCAACGCTTCTCACCAAAGATCCGATGTTTATAAAAAACAACTGGCCGTCCGGTTGGTCTATGACCGGAACAATCTACGGTGCGCATGGATTGCTGGCCTATCCTGCCCGATTGCCCGAAGCCGTTGGCCTGTTCCTATTGCCAGTCTTTGTGTACGGATTGGTTTGGCTGTTGAAACATCGTCAGTTATTTACGCTGACTTCATCCTTCCTGCTGATTTTTGTGCTGCACACGATCTTCAGAGCTTACGGTTTGCTGGGGTCTGCTGGGTATCCGCGGTATCTGGTGGCGGTTTCTCCGGCAATGGCGTTGATTACGCTGGTTGGCTGGAACCAAATGGCTAAATGCTTCGCGCATGTTTCTCGTCCTGTCAGATTCGGCTGTGCAGCCGTTTTGTTAGCTGTTTCCGCCTGGACGAATTACGTTTATGCCGATGGAGCCGAATGGTCTCGCGACGCGGTGGCCATCAACGACGTTCATTCATTTTGGCAATCTCAGACTTCACGGCCACAAATCAGCCGCTTTGTCTGGAGCAAGCCTTATGCGTGCATTTTGTTCGACCGCGATCCCTGGGAAAACCCGGCGTTTACGCGCAACCACGAGAGCGATTTCAAAACTTTGCGCGAACTACCTGCGGGAACAATGGTCATTTGGGATGAACTTGCCGGGCCGAAAGAGTTTGGCCTGAACGCAACGGACTTTGAAATGGCTGGTTTCGTCAATCTGTATTCAAAATCCTTTTCCTTGAAAGGCCGCATTCTGGATCGTTCGTGGTTCGGTTTTGGCGGAACGCGGCGGCAAACCATTTACGCGCTTTATAAGCCGCGATGAGGAAAAGGCTTGAGCCTGTATTCGGCGTCAAGCCTTTTGGAATTTACCCTATTTCGTCTTGGAAAATCTGACGGACCGCACATTGCCATTTCCATCCATCACGGCGATCAACTGACGACCAGGAGGTTGTTTGCTGAATTCCAAAATCTGCTGGTTGCCCGAAGTGCGTTTCTTAAACTTCTCGCCGTAAGTATTTTTGACTTCTTCCAGCGTCCAAGTCACCAGTAATTCGACGCTGGTTAGCAGACGGTCAGGCTTGTTAAAGCCAATTGTCATTCCATTGTGGAAGCTCAGATATTTGACCGTATATTCTTCTGCGTCCTCAGTATCCTTGGTTTTCGCCATCGCAGCGGTCCGCGTTAGCTCCGCCACGTCCTTGTAGTTATACAGGCCAATCCCTTCGACCAGGCGATAAAACAGCGCCAGGGCTTCGTCTGGCCGCACAAATACAGGCAACTGCTGTGTCTGACCAAGCTTGCCGCGCGTCGCGACAACAATCTGTTCTTGAAAAGGCTGATCCGTGTTGAACACTTCGTTGGCTTTGTTTTCAGGTTCCCTTTGAATCGGCGCTTGAACCGCAACCGGCTGCATTTTCGCCAATGAAGTCGTCACCTGATCGCTGATCATTCCTCTTGCGTAATTGATCGGCAGCGCAAAGTTGATGTTCTGGCCACTTTTCAGCAGAAAAGTAACGATTCCAATAACTTCCCCATTGGAGTTGAACAGCGCACCGCCGCTGCTGCCTCGACTGATAGGCGCTGTAAGTTGAAACACTCTGTGCGTGTCCAGCCGGCGAACTCCGCTGATCACACCGGTTGTTAGCGAATTGACCAGGCCTTCGGGACTGCTGATGGCGACGATGGATTCGCCGGTTTCAGTCTTGTCAGAATCGCCCAGCGTCACAGTCGGCAGCTTGAATCCTTTGACCTTGATGATGGCAATGTCTTTGGCGTCATCCACATCCACCAAGTCTGAAGTTTTGTAAACATCTCCGCTCGGCAGTTTGACGCGTAATGTGGCTGCGCCTTGAACAACGTGCAGATTGCTGACAATCGCACCATTGGGTGTAACGATAAAACCGCTCCCCTGCCCAATAACGCTTCCTCGGTCGTCTAAAGCTTCGACAATGACAACCGCTTGCGATTGCTCGCGGGCGATTGCCGCCGGGGATTTGCCCTGGCTGGCTGTTTGCGCCATTGCTGGCACAACAAAAATAAGCAAAACAATTAACTTTGATACGAACTTCATAAACTTCCTATTTCAATCCAGTTTTTGATCAGTCGCGCAGCAGTAGCGCCTATCCAACTTGAGCTTACCTTTAACTACTCTTGATTTGAAAAGACGTTGACTCAATGCCGGAAAGAGTACGACCGATGATTGCCAAGTTGCAAACTGCCAAGTGGCGCTCATCGGTCGTAGGTTGTCCTGTTTCCGATGGAAACAGCCAAAGTTAAAAGATGAGCTTGATTCCCATCTGCATGGTGCGCGGGTCACGAACAGCGCCAATCTGACCAAAGGCTGTGCTGGTGACATTTGTGCTGGTGAAGCTTCTAAAATTCGTGTGGTTGAAAATGTTGAAGACTTCGCCGCGCAGTTGCAGCCTCAAGCTTTCTTTTAAAATCACGGTTCTGGAAAGCGTGAAGTCAAAGCGCGTGGTTCCGGGACCATTAATGACGCCACGCCCTGCTGTTCCCGGAGAATTCGGCAATCCGGTCGAACCGGTTCCCGTATTCGGCGGATTCGCCTGGAAACAAGCGGTGTTGAAATACTGCTGCGGCGTTTGCGGAGCACCATCGTTCGGGTCGCAAAGCAGATTCGGTCGGGCAGCCGGATTTGCGTTGATCAACCCCAGGCCCGCGTAATCAAGATTTGACGTGGTCGCGGTAAACGGCAAGCCGGTTTGGACGTTGGTAATTCCGGACACCTGCCAGCCGCCCAGCGCTTTGCCCGCAAAGCCCTGTTGAGTGCGGAAAAACGGAAGCGGGTAGACATAACTGACTACCAGAACGTGCCTGCGATCCAGGGTCGCGCGCGCGTACTCACTTCTGATGTCGTAAGTATTCTGCGGTGACGCCGAACGATCATTCTGGCTATCCGTCAGATTCTTCGCCCAAGTGTAAGCCACGCCGAGCGTAGAGGATCCCGAAAACCGATGTTGCGCCGAAAATTGCAAGCTGTGGTAATTGGAATTGTACCGGGGCTGAATGATCGCAATGGAACGGAACCCTTTATACGGACGAAGCTGATCTAAAATCAGCAAATCCGTAAATGTGGTTGTGCCAACGACGTTTGGATTTCCTGTCGCTGTGGCCACATTGCGAAATGCGTATCCGGAAGGCTGGCATGGAACCAGCGCAGGAGCGGGAGTTTGCCCCGTGTACCCATTGCCAGGAGCACACATCGAGCCGAGCGCTTTGCCCGGAGGCAGATCATTCAGCTCGGTAATACCAATCAGGTTCGTTCCCTTTGAACCGTAGTAGCCCACGGAAAACAAGGTGGATTTGCCCAGTTGTTGCTGAACATCGAACGACCAGTGCTGCATATACGGCGTATGCCAATCCGTCTGGACCGCGCGCAGACTTTGCACTGCAGCTCCTGCAACAATCGAAGCTCCGGGATTATCCAGCCGAACATTGGTTCCGCTGACGGTTTCTTGATAAGGCGGATTGGTTCCAATGTTCTGGAGGAAGGTGCCGACCAGAACCTGTTCGTGGTAAATGCCGTAGCCGGTTCGGATGGACGTTTTCCCTTTCTTAAACGGGTCCCAAGCCAGACCGAATCTTGGGGCAAAATCTGTCTTGTTCACATCAATCACGTATTTGCCATACGGCGAGACGGTGGGCGTGCAGTTAAAGGCGGACGGGCCGGTTTGGAAGTTCTGCGAATTGATGATGATACCGTTGCAGTAATTCCCCGTGCCTGCAATTCGATTTCCCGCGCCAGTAACCTGCGGCGCGCTTGACGCGCTGTAAAGCGATGGATCGAAGTTCGACAGGTGCCCGTTCTTGTCATACGGCGAAGGAAAGTAGGAATACCGCACGCCGTAATAAAGCGTCAGATTACTTTTCACACGGTATTCATCCTGCCCGTAAGCTTCTATCGCTTTTTGGCGCAGATCAGCCGTGTGATCGAACCGGGACTGCGTAAACGTGGTGGCGTTGCCCACCAGGAAATTCGCCCAGCGCTGTAGGTTTTGAGAAACCGCCAACGTGATGGCATTAGGCAAAACGGTGCCACCCGGCGTCGTGTAATTTTGCGGAAAGGTCAGTCCCGTGGGAGTCGTAAAAGGAAATGCGCTGTATGTGCCTTCGTTACTACCGGCAGCGCCACTGACCAACGCGTTCTCATTTTTCCGGTAATTCGAAAAAACGCCGCCGACTTTAATCGTATGATTCCCGAAAATTCCGGTCAGACTGCCCGTGAAGTTATGCTTATACGAAAAGTTATCGTACGGGCCGAAACTTGTCAGGCCGGTGAAACCGTTTCCTGTCACGGTGGAAACACGATCGCGCGTATTGGCGAAGGGCAAAGTGATCGGAACGTTTGTATTTGTTAAAGCAAGAAGGCCGACGTTCTCGCTCAAGATTGCGCCGTAACCATAATTGTATCGGCCTTCGAACAACAGCTTGGGACTGATGGTGACAGTCGTTTGGAAGGTATGTGTTTGACCAGGAGAATTGGTTTTTGTGGTGGAAACTCCCGGCAAGCCAGAACCGCTGGAAAACAGCGCGTTGCCGTCAACGGTTGGAATGTCATCGTGCTGGTAGCGGTAATACATATTCCAGCGGGGAGAAACCGTGTAATCAACCTTCAAAACTTCCTGCCGGAAATCTGCAATGTTGGGAATTGCAGTAATCAGGCCAAATGGATTGGCGACTGTCGGATTGTTCGGCTCTGGCAGCTTGTTATAAATGCCATTCAGGTATCCAACTGCCGCCGGGCTTAAGAAGCTGGCAGGAATTGGCGTATTGGCCGGCAGTATGAATTGTCCTGTGCAGGAATTTTCTCCAAGCAACGGGCGGTTAATGCAAACCGGGAATGGAAAAACGCCGCGCCGCAAGTTTGAGTCAGGCACGGAAACGGTGGCAGCAGGAGCAGATCGGCGATCTCGACGAAATTCCTGCGCAAAGAAAAAATGAAGCCTTTCCTTGGATTCGTCCCAGCCCAATGGCCCAAAAATCTTTTTCGACAACGGAATGGGTCCGCTCAAGGTCCACCCAAAATTGTTATATCGAAATGGCGGACGTCGCGCTTTGCCTTCCGAAGTGCGGCCAAATACAGGGTTCAGCGTGCTGTTGGTCAGAAAGTCGTTTGCGTTCAGAACTTCGTTCCGCAGAAATTCAAATGCGCTGCCATGAAACTTGGCGCCGCCAGAGCGGGTAATCACGTTGACCTGTCCGCCGCCGCTGCGGCCGGATTCAGCCGGATATAAACTGCGCAAGACCTTAATTTCGCCGATGGAATCAATGCTGGGATAGGCTTGAATCGTGATGTTCGATCCGCGATCCGTCACGTCCGCGCCGTCAACCGTAAAGGTGTTCTGGCTGCTCCGTGCGCCGTTGACCGAGATGTTGATTGTATTGGCCTGACCGCTGGGATTGGTTGTTCCGACATAAACCTGGTCTGCCAGATCGTTTGTAACTCCCGGAGAAAGCGCCACCAATTGCACCCAATTTCGATTGTTGAGCGAAAGTTCGCGCACCTGATCTCCATTGATCAAGGACGAAGATGTCGGCGTTGTTGATTCAACGGCAATGGGCGAAGATTCCACCGTGATGACATCGGAAATTGCGCCTATCTGCAATACAAAATCCACTGTGCGGCGCTGGTTCAAATCCAGCTTGATGTTTTGTTCAACCTGTTTTTTGAAGCCGTTGGCTTCCACAGAGACTTCATATAAGCCCGCTTGAAGTAGCGGCGCGGAAAACTGGCCGTCTTCGTTGGTGGTTACGGTAACGGTATTGGCGCTGGTGTTAACTTCACTGTTTAATACGGCATTCCAACTGTCATCATCAGCTTGCGTGATTATCCACAAAAAATCTTCGTTGGTGTTGTCTAGTAAATCATCATCGTAAGTAAAGGTAAGGGTT
>CAYLJQ010000381.1:0-6858 GCA_964383955.1 uncultured Heliomicrobium sp.
CCCATGTGTTTGTGGGCATCTTTCATGTTCAGTCCGGCATATTTGCACGGGCCGCCGGTTGCCATGCACATAAAGGCTTTCAGGTTGGCGACCAATCGTTCCGCATTGCTGTCCGCAAACTTCTTGTTGATTCGCGTATCGGCAAGAACGTTCCCCGCGAAATCATCCACAACAGCCGAGATGGCTTTTTCGCCTCCAAGCCGGTCGTACAGCGATTGGCCTTGAGCCAGTCCTGAAATGGAAACTGCCGTCAACAAACACGCACAGAGCAAAATTGTTCTTAGATTCTTCATTCGTCGTCTCCTTGAGAAGTAAGTTGAAAGTTATTGCAAGGTAGCTGGGAGAATTTGTATCGCCCCTGCAAACCAGTCTACGCAGTGAATTCTCAAGTGGATTGCCGGATCGGAAATTTCTTGAAGTTGGCAGGATTGGAATCAGGCTGATTGCCGACGTGCAATTTCGCGACACAGCCTTTCGTAGCCGCGCGCCATCGCCCAATGGTGATTCCATTTGAAGATCGGCTTGAAAATCGGCGACAGCCATTTCAGCAAAGGTTTGTCGGCGCGCAATCGCCAATCGAATGCGATAAATGTTCCGTCGCCTTCTGGCAAAAGTGACCATTTACCGCTGCCGACAAAATCGCCCGTGGCTGTAATTTCGATGGTGTGCGGTTTGGAATGCTGCACGACTTCGGCTGTCCAGCGAAGCCTGTAGGGAAGCCAGCCTTTGGTAAAGAAATGAACTTTGTCGCCCACATGATCTTCGCGGCCTGAAGCTTCGAAATCTGCCTTCAAGTAAACATCCGGCCACCATCGCGGGTACTCTTTTCCTTCCTTTAGAATGTCATACACCAGTTCACGCGGAGCGGCGACTTTCCATTCGGTCAGAAATGCGTATTCGTTTGCGGGCATTGCTTGGTTGAACCTCCGTAATGATTTTCGACGGAAGGTACGTTGCCACAGGCAGGATTAGATTTTCGATCAAAGAGATTCTTTGGCAGGGTTGGCGCGGAATGAATCTTTCAAAAGCAAGTAAAGGATCAAAGCCAGCACGGCAAAGAAGAGAAAAATGACGATGATTTTGATAATGCCAAAGATGGTGGTGGCAATGATCAAACCACGTTGAACACTTTGCGTGACCAGCAAAGCGGTTGTCGCTATGGAAGCGATGGTGGCGATCACTTTGAAAATCCAGGCAAACATTTTATCTCTCCTTTCGGCTCTCGCGGCTGGCCAGGGCCAGACCAGATGATTGCAGTTCAATATCGCCGCTGGATGACCGCAGAACGATGACAGGGGAGTTGGCGGCGGCATTGTGTTCCAGGGTTAACTGCCGCTGCCGTTTGGGTAATTCCTGATCCTCAAAGCCGCTGACCTTCACGCGGCCACGCTCGGTTCCGGCATCAAGTTTGAAATCACTGTCTTCGGGGACGGCAATTTGAATGCGTCCGCGTTCGCTGGTGGCTTTGACGTTTCCCGCCAGCTTTTCATCGGTGGAAAGGTTAATCGAACCGGATGAAGTCGTCACGGTCATTGGGCCGCGAAAGCCTTGTACGGTCACATCCTCACGCGTGGTTTCGATTTCGGCGGAACCATTCGCTTCTTCCACTACAATGGCCGAGTTTTCTGCGTTGATCTTCAGTGCGCCCCCAACACGGTTCACCTGAACCCGTTGCGAAGTGGTTTTGACCGTCAGATTGCCGATGATGTTTTCGGCTTCCACGCGTGAACGTTCGGCTGAAACAACCACGCTTCCCTGAATTTCAGAAAGGTTGATGCGGCTGTTATTGGTGTCTTCGACAGTGACCAGATTTTGTTTGTCCGTCAGTTTCGCTTCGCCGCTGATGGACTGAATTTCGATTTGCGTGTTTTGCGCGCGAAGCTTCAACTGTCCAACCGATTCGCCGATCTTGATATTGCCGCCATTGGCGGAAAGGGTCATCGAACCGTGAATTTCTCCCAGGCTGACTTCACGATTTGAATCCGTCACGCTGACATTTCCCTGGATCGTGAAAAGTTCAACCGAACCCTGTGGGTTTTCAATTTTCAGGTCGCCGGAGTTGCCTTTGACTTCCAGCTCTTTGCTGTTACGAATCACGTGACTGCCCCGCAAACCGTTTAGCTTGACGGAGCCGCTGACGTTATTAAGTTCGATGCCGCCGAATTGAGCCGGAGGCAACGTCAAAAGCAGAGTGTTATTGAAGTCGTTTTGAACTCCGTTGGCGATGGCTGCGAACTGCACGATTTTTCCAGCCGGAGTAATTTGCAGTTGTATGTTGCTGGCTGCCTGATTGGCTTCTTCCTGATTGTTGGCGCGAATGTGTTGAATCAGTCGGGCTGTCGGTGATGCACCTTCCAGGGAAGAGATTTCCACATCACCCTTAAAGTCATTGATGACAATGCGGTTTTCGCTGGCGACGGTAAATTGTTGCGGCTGCTCGTCTTCGACATTGAACCGGCTGCCCCAGAATCCCATTTGGCCGAGCTTGAATTCAAAGCCTTGCAGGTGCTGGCGATTTTTTGACAGATAGTTCGATGTCAGTCCGCCTCCAACCAGCAGCGCCATAACCAATATTGCTGCGGGAGAAAACGCCGAAACCCTCTTTCCGTCTTCCGGGCGGTGGGCGTATTGGCGCAACACTCTGCCAACTATGAAGGCCAGCAGCAGAAAGAACCAATACTGGCCAAACAACACGAGTGCAGACCGGTCGCCTCTCAAATTCGCTGCCAGCAGAATTCCGCCAATTGCAGTGACCATCATTCCGCCAACAGGCGAACGCGGATGGCGGTCAATCAAGTACCCAAAGACACGAACCAATCCTGCCAGAATCAGAAAAATTGGCCAGAGCTTGGTTAGCCATTGCATGGCAACCGATCCGCCTGGCGCAGCAAAAAGGAAAACGCCAAGCCCGATCAACGCAATTCCAAGCAGCAATGTGGCGATTCGTTTAAGCATCTTTCAATTTGTGAACACAAGCTTTAACAGGAATGGTTTGCGGGCAAGGCAGCCCGCCTGAAGGCGGGCCTGAACGCCTTACCCGTCAAAACGACGATCCGCTCTGGCAAATTCACGCGTCTGGCCTTCCAGATTTGACTGAATGACCGAAGGCGGCGGAGTTCGATAAATGTTGTCTTGAGGCGGTTGATTTCGATTGCGGCGAAATTCGTTGAGCAGGTAAATCCCTGCGGCAACAAGCAAAAGGGGCCAAAAACGGCGCGTCTGGGTAGGAAATATGATGTGCAGCGTCGTTAGCGCGCCAATGGCGACCAGCAATCCGCCCCACAGGTTTGTGCGAGCGCGCATGAACTGGCGTAACTGTTCGTCTTCTTCCGTCAAATTGGCTCCGGTGCGTTGCCGCTGCGCGGACCGGAACGCGTCATAAAGCGAATAAACGTAAACGGCGAAGCTGGCCAATGCGCACGTGACTTCCAGCGTGGAGTGAAAAACATCTGCCAGGGTCCACAACCCTGCGGTGATGACGAAATGCACCAGAGCTTTGACGGGCTGGCCGTTGTAGGCAGCTCCAAGCCCTGGAATCAGTCCAAGCAACAATGCCAACAGGGGAGATTTGCCTTCAGTTTGCAATGGCTGGGCTTCTCCATTCCCTCTTTGCCGCAACATCTCAACTCCGGCAACAATGCAGTCCTGACAATACGGATATCCTTTAATACGATGATCGCAAGCCGGACAGAGATTGCGGTCGCAGGAACTGCATCGAGCGCTGGCCAGATTAGTTGGATGGTAGGTGCATTTCATTTCGTGGGAAAATCAATCTCCAATGGTTGTAGAAAAACGTCAGCCTAAAAAATTGGGATGAGCGCTGAATAAGGCGGCTCATCCCCGGTTTGGTTATGCAACCTGAAATCATTTTTTCCGGTGCTGCAGACGATGCTGCTGTGCTTCCGGTTTTGATTCGTTTGAGCCATCGGCTTGCGCCTTCATCTCCGGCGTCGGTTGCGGTTGAACCGTTTGCGCCGAAGGAATTGCATCTACGGGCGGCAAGGGCGCTGCTTTTCGCGTCTCGCCAATCAATCCCAACTGAACCGTGTTCAAGGCGCGCTGGCCCTGGCTCACAAACTGTTCCGCCTGTTTGGTTGTATGGGAAGCCATTCCTTCAAGGCTGCCGAAGCGCGAGAGCACAAGCAGGCTGCTGGCGGCAAAAATCAACATTGCCGCAGCCATTTCAGCCGTCATCATCACGCGCGCAGCATTGCGCGAAAACATAACCAGAGATTCTTTGATGCGTTGCGTTGGGGAAACTTTGCGGATGCCGACGGTGGCAGCCAGAATTCGATCCTGCAAGAATGGCGGAGCTTCAAGCTCCGTGTCTTTGATTTCGTGGCAAATTTCGATTGCGTCTTCAATGCCTGCCATTAACCGTCGGCACTTGGAGCATTTTTCAAAATGAGCCTGGAAGGTATGGAAAGTAGGCGCCAGAAGCACGCCGTCAAAATAACGCTCAATCAACCGGTCAAATTCATTGCAACTGAGCATTTCGCCGGTGGTCGTGGCGGCAATGATGCGCGAATCCAAGCCTGCCGGTTTTTCATAATCGTCTGCGCCAATGCCGTTGAGCGTTTTCATCATTGCCCGGACATCGTCAAAAAGCTGGCGGCAATCCCGGCAAATCAGCCTGTGCCCGGCACATTCTGCACGGGCGCGCGAATCCAATTCGGCATCCGCATAATCTGAAAGTAAATCTTGAAATTTAAGACAATCCATCACACCACAGTTCGGAAGTAGTAAACAGTAATCAACAGAATGAAATGCTTGCCCGCACATCCCGCTGACAACTGACCGCTGGTTAAAACGTTTCGACGACTTTCATTCGTCGCATAATCTTGGCCAATTCAATGCGGCCTCTATTGATGCGTGATTTCACTGTGCCAATCGGAATTTGCAGAATGTCCACAATTTCCTGATATGTCAGCTCTTCGATGTCACGCAAGATGACACATTCACGCAAGTCAGGTTGAAGCTTTGAAATCGCCCCATGCACTTGTTTGGCTCGCTCAAACCTCTCGACGCCGCGATCCGGCGCATCGTGGCGACTTTCCAGATGATATTCATGGTCGCCAATATCATCGCCCAGATCGGTTGGAGTGCGTACGCGACGGCGGTAATCGTCAATAATCAGATTTCGCGCCAGCCGCATCAGCCAATTGGCCAAATCTCCGGCTTGGGGGTCATACTGCTCCAAAGAACGGTAAACGCGCACAAAAACTTCCTGTGCCAAGTCTTCAGCAGATTCGTGGCGACCGGTGAACCGGTACGCCAGGTTATAGACTCGGCGCGAATATTCGTGAACGACCTGTTCCCAGGCTGCGCTGTCTCCGGCACGGCAACGCCGCACCAATTCTGCATCCGATTTTATCAATGCCGCATTGGCTCCCACTGTAGTTTGGTCTCTCCTGATCAATTTTTTACCTCACGGTCCGTCCGTTGAGTCTTGTCTCCGGTTGCCCTAACGAGACGGGGGGAATAAAGGTTCCTTTCAAATTCCGCAATCACTTGATTGCTTTTACGCTTGCCGGCTTGGCGAAGATATCGTCCGTAATCGGCGTGTCCAGTTTTATGGAAGCATAATTAACGCGATTTTGCTGAATACCGTCTCTATAAAAGTCCACAATGTTCGGAAACTTAACGCCATCGTAAGTTACCCATTGAAAGAAGCGGTATTCGTTTTTTACCAAGCCGCCCGCTTCGGATTTTTCATAGATTAAACTCAGTGGCAAATGGGTATTCCGATCCAGCCAAAGATAAGCTGGCGTATCCGGTTTTATCTGAATCAGAACGACATCTGCGCGTTCGCCTGGGCGAAGCTCTTCGCGGCCTGCAAAGCGCACTGAAACTCCCTCAGCTTTCCAGTTAAGACGAAGAATCCGGTCAATATCGAATTGGCTGTCTTCCAGATGCGTTTTTATCTGTTGATCGGTTTGATCTTTTAAGGTTTGGGCATCGCCATCATACACCCAGCCCGTTTGCCCCACATTTACCTGGATTCGGCGGTCTTTCTTTTTGCCTTTGCCAAAATCTATGCGCTCTTTGTCAAAAGAGACGAACCAATAAGTAAATGGCGCTGGCACAGTTGAAACTCCCTGGTCAAAAGGGGTGAATTGGCCGTTTGCCAGCAGCGTTTTGAAATTCAAATATCGCTCTCCGCCGCGAATTTCAATTACCTGTTTAATTAGCTGCGCCCCAAGCTCGACATTTTTGGGATCTTTGGGATCTGCTTTCTGCGCCACGACAGGGACAGAAAGCACGACAAGCAACACAACCGCGAATAATTTTGAGGCAAATTTACTCCATCCGATTACCGAGCGGGCAAATGAGACGTTCACCTTTGGCTCCTTTGTAGTGGGCGATTTCCAAGCGAAATGGATTATACCTCGCAGATAGTCATGGTGGTAGGACGCCAAAATGTCCAGGACGAAGAGCTTATCTGAAATATCTTGCTCCCTTTTGACGCTAAATTTCATATGGAAAAGTTGATGCTGATCTGAATAGTAAATGATCAGGGTGCTGCATTGCTGTGAAAGATTCAAATTTTATGGGAAGTCCCTTGGGTGTTTAGAGTGGATTTTGTTCGGATTGAAAAATTTATGGTAGGACGTAATTGGAAAATCAAATTTCTTGAAGAGTTTGCCATTTTTGACTACCATCTGCGCGTCCTACAGCGGCGTTCCTGCCGCCATAAATTTTAAGACATACCAAAATCAAACTAAGCAGAGCTTTTGCTGGAAAAATCACTTGGAAATCGCCGATTCAAGTTAATGAATCGGTTTTTGCGACATGCATCATTCTCCGCGAGATTTTGCTGCATGGACTCACCCCATTCAAACTTTTTGTTTCCAGGAG
>CAYLJQ010000382.1:0-6838 GCA_964383955.1 uncultured Heliomicrobium sp.
CTTTATAAACGCCTATCGAAGAAAATAATTTAGCTAATGTTCCTTCAGGCTGATGATTGCTAAGGATTGCCAGCAATGATATGTCAGGCGGGAACTCAGAAAAGCCCAGGGCTTCTGGTTCAAGCGAGTTTCTAGTATCGGGCTGATCAAGAGGAGGATTGGACGGATCTATCGGATCTCCAATGTATTCATCGGCGATTTGCCACCGATACCCAACTTTTGTGAATTCAAGCCAGTAATGTATTGGACCGGCATTTACAGAAATTATTGCTTCAGGAACCGCCTCATCCCCTTTCCATAACCATTCTGCGATTCCGCCCCCTTCTCGAATTATTCGCTCCGGTTTGGCTGGTAAAGCCTGGATCAGTCGGAACACTTCGATAAAGTTTGATTTGCCGGAAGCGTTTGGGCCGATCAACACGTTTAGCGGCTGAAGCTCGATTTCTTGTCCTTCGCTGCCGAAGGATAGGATGTTCTTCAGCTTGATCGAATGAATAGTTCGTTTGCCTTCCATAACTCGCTCTTGTTAATCGCCTGCCATTGCCAGATTGCGGTTGGCGAATTCGACGAATTGCTGGTGCGCGCATTCGGCGACGGAATTCGGCACGACTCCGCGGGCAGCGTCGGTGACGTCGCGCATGCGGTTGGTCGGGACGACGGCTTGAAGCCGGGCGTTGATTTTTCGCAATCGCTCTTCGCCAAGTTCTTGTCGTTCGCTTGCCAAATCGCCAGCATATTCAACCACCGAACCTTGTGCGCGCAAAGCCGTTCGGTCAATCAAAACAAAATTTCTCGCCCGCAAGTTGGATTGCACAAGGTCGCCGGTTTCAAGGTACAGAATCCTTCCGCCGCGTTTGGCTTCGGGAGTGATGTGGCCAATGGCGGCGCCGTAACTGACCCCGGAATACCGTCCGTCGGTCAGGATCATCGCCAGCTTTTTCAAATGGCGATTGGCGTTGATATGCTGCATGGGCGTGAACATTTCCGGCATGCCGTACGCTTCGGGGCCTTGACCGCTGATGATGACGGCGAACTTGATGATGCGTTCGTGCAGCAAGTAGTCGAACAGTTCATCACGGGTGAAAGCGTTGATTCGCGCGTCGGCTTGCTGCCCGGCATTATGCTCATAAATTCGTAACAGATCGGCTTGCGTCAAATTTTCGTTGAATTTGATCGAATCCAAGTAGGTGTCATCCAGCAAGCTGTGGTTGGCATCATCCTCATTCTCAAAATACAGGATCACAGCCAATTTGGTGTCGAAATCATCAAGTTGGGCATCGGGCATGCCGCTGATTTTGACGACGGCGGAATCGAAGAAATTGCTGGTCAGGACGTCAACCCCACTGATTGCTCGGCGCGGTTTGCTCAAGATAATCGGATTTTCCGTCACACCGTCTGCGGACAGGTTGCGCGTGTCAGAAAGACGAGTTTTCCAGGTGGAACCGGTGACGGTTGCCGCAGCCAATTTCATCGGAACGTTATTCCGTGTCAGTTCGTACATCACGGTTTCCATGCCGCGAATCTGTCCAGAGCAACATTGCTGAGCGAGTTCAAAAATCGTGCGGCTTTGCGTCAGGCTGTAATTGAATAAGTCTGGAATGGTCGTCTCGCGGCGGATGCGGTCGTAATCCCAGATTGAAAAATCAACTCCCGCGTGAATGAAAGCCGACACAATGTGCATCATCAAATTCGTCGAACCGCCGGTAGTGGAATGTATGCGAACGCAGTTTTCGATGTTGGCTTTGACAACTTCAGAAACGGAATACGCCGGTTCGTTGCAAATGGCGAACAAAGCGTCAACAGCTTGATTGACCTGTTCCTGATTTGGCGGTTCTGCCAACAATTCCAGCGCAGGATGGACCAGGCCAAGCGCGGAAACGACATGACGCGAAGAGTTGCCGGTGCCATTGAAAGCGCAGATGCCGCCTTTGCCGTCGCAGGTGTTGACGGCCAGGCGTTTTTCAAAGGCTTTATGTTCGTCGTGCGTGATGATTCCTGCGGAAACGGCGCGGGTGAAAACTCCCTGGAATTGAGTGTTTGTTGTGCATTGCAGCACGTAAGCCAGCCCATCGCGAACGTCGTCGGCGATTTCCTGATGGTTGGCGGCTTCGGCTTTTTGAGCGACGGCTTCGATGTCGGTGCGCAAATCTTCGGGGAAGGTGCCGCCTTTCAGCACGTGCGCAGGAGCGAATGTTGCGAAAACCGGCGCATCGCCTCTGGCTCGGCGAGTTACATCAAGCGCGGCAAGCGCGGCGACGGCAGCCATTGGCTGTTTGTCGCATCCTTGAATAACGAACGCTCCATGGTAGCTCTGGGCTTCCATCTGGTTGACGATCATTGTGGTCATCGCGTTGCGCGATTCCAGCGAATAGCTCATTCCCACATTTGACTGCGCCGTGCCATCGCAAAGCACAGGTGTAGAAAAGGCGAAAGGGACTCCTCCATTTTGCCAGATGCGAATTGCCGCGCGCGCAGTGGTTTCAGGGTCCATAATGTGCGCTGGATGATCGGGAGAGCCGCCGATGACCGCTATGCGAGGCGCATTGCTTTCCAAGCGGTCGTAAATGGCGTCCAGCGAGTAGTTTAAGTCCCGAACGCCAAGCAACGAACGGCTGCGATCCAACAGCGCGGCAACGGTGATCGGTTGGTTGGCTTTACCTTGTACTTCGCGGCTGTAGGGGTTGTCTCCACGCGTAATGCGAACAACGTCAGTCAAAATGAGTCTCCTGATTGTTGGGATGAATGGACAGCGAGCTAGTCAGAGCAAGCCGATAAGCTAAGGGAAAGCCTGGGAGGTGTCAAAGCTTCATCCAAAATGAAACGCAGCTAAAAATTTATTGAAACTGCTTTTTTGAAGAAATCGTCTTTCTGGACGTGAGGGCAAACAAGCATCTCGTCCTCGCAAACCAAGACAGCAGTAATAGTTGTAAAGTATGTAAAGTCCGTAACCTTTAGCCGTGACGGAGAAGGGGTTCAAGGAAATAACAAGGAAAAATATGACGAACCGAATTAAGCAGATCCTATGTACGATGGCCGCGACGTTGATGATGACGTTGCTAATGGCCTCCGCAAGCTACGCGCAAACCTCAACAGTGCGCGGGCAAGTAGTTGACGAATTGAAAGCCGTAATTCCTGGCGCCGATGTGATTTTGACTTCGCCCGATGGCAAACAACGCAAAGCCAAGAGCGGTGTCAACGGCGATTTCAGCATTCCGGCCGTTCCGCCGGGCGTTTACACACTGACCAGCGCTTTTCAAGGGTTCCAGACAGTGGTAATCAACGACCTGAAAATCCCGCTGGATAAACCTTCGCTGGAAATCACGATGATCGTTGGCACGATTGATATCGTGACCGATGTTTCGGCGAATACCGTCGGTGTTTCGACAAATCCGGACGAAAACATGAGCGCGACAGTATTGACCGAAGAATTCATCAAGTCCTTGCCGGATAACGAAGACGACTTGCGGGAATACCTGAACAATCTGGTTGGCCCGTCTGGCGCAAGCGGCAACGGAAACGGCGCGGACATTCTGGTGGACGGTTTCAGCGGTGGACGGTTGCCTCCAAAAGAATCCATTCTGCAAATCCGAATCAATCAAAGCCCTTATTCGGCGGAATTTTCCAATCCCGGCTTTAACCGTATTGAAATCATCACCAAACCTGGCAACGACCGTTGGCGCGGAAGCGGCGGATGGGGACATCGCAATTCGGCGCTCAATGCTCGTAACGCTTTTGCTCTGGTTCGCCCCGATCAGACAACCAATCGGTTCAACTTCAACTTCGGCGGTCCGATCATCAAAAAGAGAATGTCTGCGACCTTGTTCGCCGACCGGAACATGACCGATGGCAGCAACAACACATACGCCAAGATTTTAACCGGCGATTTTTTTGCCAACGTGCCGATTGAAACTGTCAGCACCAACGTCGGTGTTCGCGCAGATTATTTGCTAAACGATAGAAACACGCTGAATACGAATTACAACTATCGCCGGTCAAATTCGATGAACCAGGAATTTGCCTCGCTTGGCGGCGGCGGTGGGTTTGGAGGTTTTGGCGGAGGCGGCTTCGGTGGCGGTGGCGGAGGTTTTGGCGGAGGCGGTGGTGGTGGGACCACTACCAACCTGCTGCCGGAACGCGGTTCGGACCGGACTACGACCGGCCACAACCTGCGAATTTCCGAAACCTGGATTATCAATTCCAAGATGATTCATGAAACGCGTTTGCAGTTTTCTCGTGACACCAGCGACCAGAATGCTTTGTCCCAGGGATTAGCGATCAACGTGCTGGATGCGTTCAGCGGCGGCGGTTCAACCTGCTGCCCGAACTTCACGCGAACGACGCAGTTCGAGTTTCAGGATTATCTGACGTACACCACCAAAGGCGCGAAGCACACAATCAAAGGCGGCGTGCAGTTCGACCGTGAAAAATTTGAAGATTTGAGTGGCAGCAATTTCAATGGCACGTTTACGTTTTCTAGCCTGGATCAATATCGGTTGGCACAGACTGATCCGACCAACCCGCTAGCGCGCGCCACGCAGTTCACCATCAATCAAGGCGACCCGGCACTGGATTACAGCATGTTCCGCGGTTCGTGGTTTGTCGGCGACGACTGGCGCATTCAACCTCGTTTGACGGTTTCTTTCGGGTTGCGTCACGAATTCCAAACGCATTTGCAAGACAAGGTCAATTTCGCCCCACGTTTCGGTATCGCCTGGTCGCCGTTCAAGAGCGGCAAGACGACGATTCGCACGGGCGGCGGCATTTTCTTCGAACGGCTGCGAAATTCCAGCTACGAAAATGCGATTCGCTATGGCGGCGGTGCAGCATTGCAGCAGAGCTTCCTGGTTCGTAATGCGATTTTCGCAACTACAGCGGCAGAAGCGCTTCGCTTGAATGCAGCCCAATTGACTTCGTCGCAAAGCACGACCTTGCGACCGCTGGATCCGAATCTGAAATCGCCGTATGACGTCAACGCCAGCGTTTCAGTGGAACAGCAACTGCCCAAAGGCCTGATTGCGTCGGTGACCTATCAATTCACGCGCGGCATCAATCAGTTCCGCACACGGAATATCAATGCGCCGTATGCCGATCCGGCAAATCCGGGGCAGTTCATTTTTCCGATTCCCAACGGAGGACAGATTTTCCAATACGAATCTTCTGCGCTGAACACCAGCAATCAGGTTCGCTTTAACGTCAACCGCAGAATGGGACGCGCAATGATGTTCGGTGGGTATTCGCTATCCTGGATTCGTTCCAATGGCGAAGGCAGCCCCGCAGACAATTACGATCTGTCATCGGAATGGGGACGTTCGGCCGGGGATCGCCGTCACAGCATCTTCAGCGGAAACAACTTCACTTTGCCGTGGGGCTTCCGGCTGGGCGCAATGATCAACGCATCATCGGGATCACCGTTCAACATCACCACTGGCTTGGATGTCAATCGCGATGGCCAAATCAACGACCGCCCGCTTGGCTTGGATGGAAAACCGATTCAGCGCAATTCCGATTTGTCGCCAAGCCTTTATGGCACAGCTCAATTTAATCGCCTGATTTGCCCTCCGGGCAAAACCTGCAACAGCGATGCTGACAGAGTGAATCTGGGGAGCTGGTTACAGCAAACATACCCGAACGGCGTTGATGCTCAAGGGCCAGGTAACTTCCAGGTTTCAATGGACATCAGCAAGACCTTCGGATTCGGTAAAGCCAACAACAATAACAACGCTCAAAACCAGGGTGGAAACCAAGGCGGTGGCCCAGGCGGCGGCGGACGCGGCGGTGGTGGTGGCGGACGCGGCGGCCCAGGCGGAATGATGGGTGGCGGTGGCCCGATGATGATGGGCTTCGGTGGTAACGAAGGTTCGCGTTACAGCCTGACCCTCCAGCTTCGCGTCACGAATGTGTTCAACCGCGTCAACTTTGGCAACTACAGCGGCACGCTTGGTTCGGCTTTCTTCGGAATTCCGAGCAGCGCCAGCGCAGCACGCCAACTGGATATGAACGTGAGATTTAACTTCTAGTTCTGCTTCATTCGGCTAAAGTCCATTTGGCCACGAAGTTCTACGGGATGAATAATCCCAACTGACTTCGTGGCCTTTTTTTCTTTGCCAGGCTATTTGGGCAGCAATCTGAAAGAGAAATCTTGGTGGCAGTCGCTATTTGACTGTGACGCTGAGCGTGTAACGCGCCGTCGGATGTGCGACCACGTAAAGATAATAACTGCCCGTCTTGGGGATTTTGCCGCTCCAACGTTTGTCATTGTCAGACGACTTCCCAAACGTAACTTGCCCGCCGGTAAAAAAGTTGGATGATTCGCTGACTGTGAACTCAGCACGATTGTCGTCCTTGCGCCGCCAGGAAATTTGCACTGTCATCGTCTGGCCTTTCCGCGCACGAATTACGTAACTGTCATGTGACTCGCCGCCAATGAAGCCTTTAACAGTCGCGGGGCTCCGCAATCGTTTCTTAGGCGTCTTGTCATCTTGAGCATAAGTGGCATTTGTGGGCAGTAATAAAAGCGCCAGAGCAATAAGCAGCCAGGGCGCTCTTTTTAGCTTAATTTGCATACTGTGTATCTCCATTTTCAAAGTCTTCTGTTGCACGGTAACACCGCCCTTTGTTTGGTGACAGTCGCTTCCATACACGGTTCACCAATTCTGAGTTAAACTTCGGCTGATAATACCCAAGCATCCGGCAGTTCGATGGTTTATTGATTTTTGGGAGGACACAGAAATGGATTTCGGATTGAAAGGCCGTGTGGCCATGGTTGCTGCGGCCAGCAAAGGGCTTGGCAAAGCCTGCGCGTTGGCTTTGGCGCAGGAAGGTTGCAAGGTTTCGATTT
>CAYLJQ010000383.1:0-6831 GCA_964383955.1 uncultured Heliomicrobium sp.
CCGCTTATTACCTCGGCAACGCTCTTGCCTCGAAGCTGCGGTTCAAAGAAGCGTTGGAGGCTTGGCGCATCGCTGTGCAGTTTGATTCCAAGAACGCTGTCGGGCATCGCAACTTGGCGCGAGCGCTTGCGCAAGTCGAAGATAAAAAAGAAGAAACAGTGGCAGAAATAGAACGCGCCATCGCGCTTGCGCCGGATGACCATCATCTGTACGTCGAGTTCGACCAGTTACTTGCCGGAATGAAACAAACCGAACGACGCATCAAGTTGCTGGAAGGCGCTCCGGAAAAAGCCCGCCTACGTCCGGCATTGCTGCAATCGCTGGCAGCGGCTTATGTAGATGCAGGACGTTTTGCCGATGCAATTCGACTTCTTGAACAAAACACCTTCACTTCTGGCGAAGGCGAAGGCGATGCGCTCGGGATTTACCGTCGTGCGCAGTTGGCGCTGGCAAAACAGCATCAACAAGGCGGACGACATGCCGAAGCCGCCGCCGCATTTATCAAAGCCACGGAATTTCCACGCAACTTTGGCGTCGGTCGCGAAGCGATGCGGTCGCAGGCGCGCGAATACGTTGCGGCTGCGCGTGAATTTGATGCCGCGGGCAAACGCGAAGAAGCCGCAAACTGGTGGCGGCGCGCTGCCGACGAAGCGCTGAACTCTCCGACTCAACCGGAAGAACCGTGGTCGGAACATTACTATTTCAAAGCTGTCGCGCTGGACCACGTTGGCCGCAAAGACGAAGCGCGTTTATTGTACGAACGGCTGGCGCGACTTGCTGACGACGAGAAAATGCTGGCTGCTGAACCGTCGCCTCCGCGTGGGACGATTCGGTTTCTGCTGGCTGGCCTGGGGTTGAAGGCTTTGGGCCGAAACGACGAAGCGCGCGCAGCGTTCCAGCGTGTGCTGCAACTGGAACCCGCGAACGAACGCGCGCAGGCAGAATTGAACCGGATGATCCGTTAAGTGCGCAGGAAATCAGGGAGAAAAGCTCGATGAATATGAAGCCACGAATCTTCACATTGCTGCTGACGTTCTGTGCGCTGGCAAGCGTCGCGGCGCAGAATTCGCCCTTGTTGCGTTCCTTGCGCGAAGTCAACGACGTGGCCAAACCTGTGGCCGCAAAATCAATTGCCATCGTCGGTGCGACGTTGATTGATGGTCGTGGCGGTGTGCCGGTGGCGGACTCGATTGTGGTGGTGCGCGGCGAAAAGATCATTGCTGCCGGTTCGCGCGGTTCCGTGTCTGTGCCGAAAGGCGCTGAAATCATCGAAGCCAAAGGACTAAGCATATTGCCCGGCTTGATTGATTCGCATTTCCATCTGGACGGTGACGATCCGCTGCCGTCGCTTTTCTTGAGCCACGGCGTCACTTCTGTGCGTGACCCAGGCGCTTGGATTGAAGCCTACGACGCCGTGCGCAAATCCGATCAGGCAATTCCTAGATTGTTTCTGGCCGGTCCTCATTTAGACAATGCGCCGCCTGCGTATCCGCACGACGCGTTTATCGTGCGCGACGCGGAAGAAACGCGACTGGCGGTCAATCGCTTCATTGATCAAGGCGCGTCGGTTATCAAAGTTTACTTTCGATTGCCGCTTGGATTGATTCGCGTTGCAGCGGAAACGGCGCACGCGCGCGGAGTGCCGGTCACGTCGCATCTGGAAATCGTAGACGCTGCCGATGCCATTCGCGCTGGCGTGGACGGCGTTGAACACATTACTTCGTTTGGCACGTCACTGCTGCCGTTGCGTGAAGCTGAGAAATATCGGCAATCAATTCTGGCCGACAACAATGGTCGCCGCGAAGGGCGTTACAAAGCCTGGAGCGAAATTGACCTGAACTCGCCGCGTGTCGGCCTTTTGTTGAAACTGATTGCCCAGCGCGGCACGTTTATTTCGCCGACGCTGGCTGTGTTTGAAAAACAAAAAGGCGATTCCGGCGCGACCGAAATGCACGTGCGCGCTTTCGCGCAGATGCTGAAATTCGTCGGATTGGCGAAACGCGCTGGCGCTCACATTGTGACTGGCTCGCATTCCAGCGTTCCGCATGCCGAACGCGGCTGGACGTATCAGCGCGAAATGGAACTGCTGGTCGAAAGCGGATTGACGCCGATGCAGGCAATCCAAGCTGCAACGATGGAAAATGCTCGCTTCTTTCGCATCACCGACCGACTGGGCAGCATAGAAGCCAGCAAGCTGGCTGATCTGATTTTGGTCGCAGACGATCCATCGAAAGACATTGGCGCGATGCGGCGCATCAAACGTGTGATGCTGAACGGCAATTGGATTGTGCCCGGTTCACAGACGAAGCGATAAGATTTATGCCAGTCTACAAATGGCAAACTTCAGAGTAGATCAATCTCCTATTATGCCTATCCTTGAATCCCGCAATGTTGTGCGCGAATACCGTATGAAAGCGGAAACCGTTCGTGCCTTATCTGATGTTTCCGTCTCAGTCGAACATGGCGAGTTTGTCGCCATTCTCGGTTCCAGTGGGTCCGGCAAATCAACTTTGCTGAACTTGTTCGGTGGATTGGATCGTCCAACCGGCGGTGAAATCCTGTTTGACGGCCAAAGCCTGGCGCCGCTGTCGTCCTGGGATATGTCGCGGTACCGGCTGCGCAGCGTCGGAATGATTTTTCAAAGCTTCAATCTGATTCCGACGATGACTGCGCGCGAAAATGTATCGCTGGCATTGGCGTTCGCGGGTTTGAGCAAAAGCGACCGGCGGCGGCGTTCGCTGGAACTGCTTGATCGTGTTGGCTTGTCTCAGCGCGCGGATCATTTGCCTTCGGAACTTTCCGGCGGAGAGCAACAACGCGTCAGCATTGCGCGCGCAATTGCCAACGAACCTCAGGTGTTGTTGGCGGACGAACCGACCGGAAATCTGGACAGCAATCGCGCAACAGAGGTCATTAACCTGCTGGATGAAATGCGCAAGCGCGATGGCAAAACCATCGTGCTGGTAACCCACGACCACGAACTGGCCAATCGTTACGCTTCGCATGTTGTTCGCTTGAAAGACGGAAAGGTGATGGAGGACGGGATATGAAGTTTTTTGACATCATCGCGTTGGCGCTCAGAAATCTGCGGCAATCCAAACTGCGGACTTTTCTCACCGTCATAGGCGTCGTCGTTGGTGTGGCAGCAATCATTACGATGGTCAGTTTTGGCATTGGATTGCAGCAAAACATTATTGGCCAGGCATTTTCGCGATTGGATGCTTTTACAGCCATTACCGTCATCGGAGCCGATTCGTATGACCTGATGGTCTTGAGCGAGGGGCAGACTGTTCTTGACGAAAACGAGCCAGACCCAAGTGACAATCCGGGCCAAGCTGCAGCACCTAACGCAACACCGAATCTGGAAGAAAACAGCAAACGATTGCGCCGCCCGCGCAGAATGCTGAACGACGAAGCGATTGCTGAAATTCAAAAGCTGGAAGGCGTGCGCTTTGTCGCGCCGGATGTCGTATTCAGAGGCTTCATTCGATACAACGACCGCGCACGATTTCAGGTAATTGCAGGCGCAACGCCAGGCAGCGATCCGCGTTTCAAGACGTTTCTGGCTGGTCAAGGCTTCAGCAGCGACAACGGCGACGAAGTTGTCATCAAGGAAAATTCGCTTGAAGCATTCACGCCGGAATCGTACCGCAACCGCCGAAACATCCAGGGAAACCCGGATGGCCCCTTTCAATCTGCACCGAACAAAAGTGAGGAAGAGCGCCAGCGCGAGGCGCAGGCTGCGATTGGTAAAGAGGTTGTCCTGCTTTCACTGCCATCAAGCAGCGGCGGTTCGGCAGGAAGCATTTTCGGCATTCCGCTGATGAATTTGCCAAGCCAGCCTTCGCCGCCACCTTCGGGCGGAGCGGATGACAGTCGTTTCGAGCGGCATGTTTTCCGCATCGTCGGCGTTTTGAAAAATGAAGGCGGCATGAGTTTCAGCGGTTTTGGCAACGCGCAATTCTATGTGCCTTTAGAGCAGGCCAAGCGATTGCACTCGACCAATCAGTCACAGATCGAGCGCGTCGGGGATGCCTTGATGGGAAAAGCTGACGAAGAGAATTACCGCGCTGTCGAACTACGCGTCGCCGATCCCAGCCGCGTCAAACCCGTCACCGAAAAACTCACCCAAATGGGATTTCGCGCTTTTTCTGTCACCACTCAAATGGAAGAGATCGAACGCATATTTCTGATCGTCAACAGCAGTCTGGCGTTGCTGGGCGGGATTGCGTTATTGGTTGCGTCGTTTGGCATTTCGAACACGATGATTATGTCCATCCGCGAACGGACACGCGAAATCGGCATCATGAAAGCCATCGGCGGTTCAGACGGCGAAATCATGCGCATCTTTTTTGTCGAAGCCAGCCTGATTGGATTGTTAGGCGGGTCGCTGGGAGTAACTGCGGGTTGGGCGTTTGACCGTTTGGCGAATGCCTTCGCCAACCGCTGGATCGCGCGGCAGGTCGGCCAATCCTTTCGTTATGTAGAGTTCTTTTCCATTCCCTGGTATTTGTGGGTCGGCGCGATTGTCTTTGCTGTTGTGGTCAGCCTTGTAGCGGCAATCTATCCGGCCCGAAGCGCCGCCAAAGTTGATCCGATCAAAGCGCTGCGGCACGAATAATCTGCGCTCAAGCGTTTCTGACAATCACGACGTCTTCGACATGCGGGTTGCTATGCAGCGTGACGTGAACCGGGCAGCGTCCGGCGATGTAAAGCAATCGCTCACGCTGCTCTTCGGTCACGTCACCCGTGACGTAAATCAACCGGCTGATGTGTTGAATTTCCTTTTTGCCTTCCTTCTCTTCGTCGCTGCACGATTCGCAATCGTCAATGTGAATGCGGTCGAAAGTCAGTAGCACTTCCACATCGGTAATTGGCAGCTTTTTGCGTTCGATATACAGCCGCAACGTCATTGCCGTGCAGGCTCCAAGCGCTGACAGCAGCAAATCATACGGCGACATTCCTTCGTCTTTTCCGCCAGCCGATTCCGGTTCGTCGGCGATGAAGGTGTGATTGCCTGCGGTAATCGTTGAGCGGAAACCTTCGTTCAGATTCAGTTTGACCCTTACATCGTTCATTACGATTTTTCTCCAAAGAAACCAAGGCGCTCCTGATACTGAACCAGTCGCACTCCTGAGAAAACCCGGTCGCTACCGCTCCCGGTACTGACTCAAACGAGAGCCAAGTTGTTCGAGCTTTTCGATTGTCGATCGAATGTCCTCTTTAGTCGTTCTGTGGTTGATGGTGCAAAGCCGCTGAACTACGCGGCCACCGAGTGCGGTTGAATTGGCGAAAGCGAAACCGTCTTCGATCTGCGCTTCGACAATTCGGCGATTGATTTCATTGAGTTCTTCTTCTGTCGCGGGAAAAGGCGGCACAAAACGAAATGCTACAATGCCCATTGTTGCCGGGCTGGCAACTTCCCAGCAATTTGCTTGGCGAACCAGGCTTTCAGCGTATTCGGCAAGTTCAAAACTGTGCTCAATGGCTTGCCGAAATGCCGCGGCGCCAAAAGTTTTCAGCGACATCCACAGCTTCAACGCGCGAAACCCTCGCGTCAATTGCACGCCATAATCGTAAAAGTTGATTTCCTGTTCTTCGGCGCGCTTGGTGTCTTCCAGATATTCGGCCATCGTATGGAACGCCATCTTCAGCATGCGTGGGTCTCGCAGAATGACGCAGCCGATTTCGAACGGCTGGAAAAGCCACTTGTGTGGATCAAGCGACAGCGAGTCAGCGCGCTCGATTCCCGCCATCAGTTTTTTGCCGCGTTCGGTCAGGCAAGCCGCTGCGCCGTAAGCTCCGTCAATATGCAGCCACAAGTTTTCATCCGCGCAAAAGTCTGCAACTTCATTCAACGGATCAATTGCGCCGGTGTTGGTCGTTCCGGCGTTGGCAATCACGCAGAATGGTTTTCGGCCTGCGGCCCGGTCAGCGGCAATCGCTTCATGAAGCTCCGGCAGCAGCAGCCGGAATTCTTCATCTGAAGGCAGCTTGCGAATCTGTTCGCGCGCAAAGCCCAAAATCCGCAGCGCTTTTTCCAGCGAAGAATGTGTTTGATCGGAAAAGTACACGACGGCGTTTTCGATTTTATTGTCGAGCTTCACCTGCTTGGCCGCCGCCAGCGCCGTCAGATTGGCCATCGAACCGCCGGAAACAAACAACCCGCCAGCCGTTTCTGGCAAACCACACATCTGCCGCAGCCAATCAATCGTCACCAGCTCAATCTGCGTTGGACCGGCAGCTTCCAGCCAGTTTCCGGCAAATGGATTGAAGCCGGAGGCGAGCGTATCCGCCATCACGCTGACGAAATTGCTGGGGCTGGGGATAAACGCGAAAAAACGCGGATGAATGACGTTGCCAATGTTTGACCAGACATCGCGCTGCAAAACTTCAAGCAGGGAATTCGGATCGGTTGGTTGTTCCGGCAGCGGCTCGCGTAAACGGGCTTCAAGTTCCGTTCGTGGCGACAAGCACATCACCGGTTTTTCGGCGACGGTTTGGTAATACTCGACGATCTGGTCAATGACTCGATAGCCGAGTTGGCGCATTTTGTCTGTGGAAAGTTGTAGGGAAGGCTTGCCCATAAAGAGACACTGTTATCAGAAAAGATTTACGGGATAATTCGGAAAAATATGATCTACCGTAACTACAGTCAGCTTGTGTTGAATCGCCTGACAAATCAGCATTCGATCAAACGGGTCACGATGAATTGGAGGTAATTTGGCCAGTTGAACAACGCTCAATTCGTCCAGTGACAAGGTGGCACTGGACTGTCTCTGGCGTTGGAGCGGCAAATAATTTTCTGGGGGTTGCGGCAATGGCAATTTA
>CAYLJQ010000384.1:0-6823 GCA_964383955.1 uncultured Heliomicrobium sp.
CTATGAATCAATCATCTGAACAAAGCGACAATTCATATTGTGTGTTTGAAATCATCAAGCCTCGTATTAAGACAATGCGGGTGTTGTTGGTTGATAACCTGATTGCTGACGAAGATCAGTATTCCGACATTGCCCGGCGTGAACCGGACTTTCATGCCGGTAAGTGGGTGCGGCTGGAACGAATGATCGCCGGAATGGCCATGGGCAACATCGAAAACAATGTTCGCAAGTTGATCAGCCAGCCGGAAATTCACACGGTTCATTTGTCAGAGCTAAATGAAGCCACCGTAGCGGGGTTTGATCCCGATGCGATTGTGCTGAGCGGCACGCTGCGGGATTTTGATCTTTACTCCGATGAAATCATTGATGGCTTCAATCAGTTTGTTCGCCAGACGCACGTTCCTGTGATGGCGATTTGCGGCGGGCATCAAATGGTCGGTCAGGCATTTGGCGCAACCATCACTACCCTGGACAACAAACCGCCCGGCGAAAAACGAAGCGGGCGTTTGATTGAATACCAGTACCGCTTTGTCAAAATCACAGACATCAGCGATCCAATCTTTGCCGGAATTGAAAACCGTCCGAGCGCTCGCTGGCAGAAATACTCCAAGCGCAAACATTTGCTGCGCGTTTGGCAAAATCACGGGCTGGAAATTGACCGGCTGCCAACAGGATTCAAACAACTGGCGCGCGGTTATCTGTCCGAATATCAGATGATGGTGCGGCGGACGGCTGACCAGTTGATTTACGGCGTACAGTTCCACATCGAAAAATCCTTCCAGGATTGGCAGACAGACAAATACTGGGATCATCGCAACGAAAGCCGCGATGGAAGATTGCTATTCGATAACTTCCTGGTGGAATCGCTGCGCTTTCGCGGCAAGACGGCAAATTTGGTCAAGGAAGGCGATATTGCGCCGGAGGTTATGGTAACAAAAGCCGTTTCCCCCAACGGAAGCGCGGGAATTCCGGCGACAGGCTTTTAATTCATGGGCAAAGAATCTATCAACATCACGATTCTGTTATTTGGCGCTTGCCGTGAAGCCGCGGGCCTGAGTGAATTGAATTGCGATTTGGCCGTTCCGGCGACTGCTGCCACAGCATGGGGTGAACTGAAACGACGGTTCGCCGATCTGGAGCGCTTCGAACGGTCGGCTCTGGTTGCTGTCAACGAAGAGCACGCGCAACGCGATCATCCGCTAAAAGACGGAGACACAGTCGCCATTTTTCCGCCAGTTTCGGGCGGCTAAAGTTTTAACCAAAGTTATGCTGGCGTTTCTATTTTTCTTATTTTCAGTTCAAACCGGCGCGAAGCTGGATGCCGCCAAACTGCCTCAAACAGCAGCGACGGTGCGTGAATTTGTTCCGCGTGGCTGGGAAGTGGAAGCTCAAATTGTCGGCGATCTAAACCACGATTCTGTTCCTGATTTTGCGGTAACTTTGGTGGAATCAATGCCTGCCAATGCAGACAAGGACAATCCGCCTGAACGCGAACGCGCGTTGTTGATCTTATTCAAATCCACCGAAGGCAATTTTTATCGCGCAGCACTGGCGACTAAAGTGCTGGCTTGCACTCGGTGCGGAGGGGCGTTTTATGGCATATCGGAAACTCCAACCACAGTCGAGATCAAGAATGGAGTCATTATCATTCAGCAGGATTATGGATCCCGTGAAATGACGAAAGAAACGTTTCGTTTCCGTTACGACCTCGAAGCTCAACGGTTTGTCCTAATCGGAGCTGACATAGAAACATTTGACCGAATGACGGGTGAGGGATCAACGGAAAGCACCAACTTTCTGACCGGCACAAAGCTCATCACCAAAACAAAGCTCAGCGAGCAGGCAGGCAAAAAAACGCTCTCAAACGTCAAGCAAAGCGTCAGCCGAGAGAAAAGATTCATTGAAGACGTAGTCCGAGGGTACGACCAATAGAAGGAGAGGAATGAGCCAGGACATTTACGAAATTACGCGCGAACCCATTGATAAGCTGGGACTGGAAGGCCGACTGATTACCGGCGCGGCGGGTGCTGTAGTCACGTTTGACGGCGTCGTTCGCGACAACACTGATGGCCGCAAAGTGCTGACGCTGGATTACGACGCTTACACTCCGATGGCCGTCAAAGAAATGCGCCGGGTTGGCGAAGAAATCCGCGAGCGTTGGCCGGAAGTCGAGCGCATCGGCATCATTCACCGCTTCGGCGAGTTGAAAGTCACTGAATCTTCAGTGGTTATCGTCGTCACTTCGCCGCATCGCAAAGTCGCGTTTGAAGCTTGTCATTATGCGATTGATCGTGTGAAACAGGTCGTCCCGATCTGGAAAAAGGAAATTTTTGAAGACGGCGAAGCCTGGGTCGAAGGACAGCGACCGGATGGGCAGACGTCCTAAATTCTTTACAGGAAAATTTTAGCCAGCATTTCCTTCTCAGCCTCGGCTCAAGAAAAATTTCGACTTTCATTAAATCGCCGCCGTCATAGTCGCGGCAGTCGGTTGTAAGCTGCCGTGTAAAGGCTGGCTTTGCTAAGCTGCCAAGCCCCGGAACTTGGGCGGCTTTTCGAAAAAAATATAGAAGCGACAAGAGGAAGGCGGATCTGATTCAAGACATGGACATCAGCGACGATCAGATCATCGAGCGGACTCTCGCCGGTGAGACAGATGCTTTCGGCATCCTGGTGCGAAGATGGGAACGGCCAATTTATGGCTTGTCATTGCGCATGCTGGGGCGCGATGAAGATGCGCGCGATGTTTGCCAGGAAACGTTTCTGGCGGCGTTTCGCAATTTGCGGAAGTTTCGCGGCGATGCGAAGTTCTCATCCTGGATTTATCGGATTGCCATCAACGCCTGCCATTCAAAGCTGAGAAAGCACAGCGGAACGACCGAACAATCCATTGACCTGGAAGATGAAGACGGGCGAAAACTGGAATTGGCCGACACCGACACGGAATTGATGCCGGATCGAATGCAACGCGACCAGTTGGCTGCTTTGATCAGAAAAGCTTTGCAGGCTTTGCCGCCTGAAATGCGGCAGGTCATTATTATGAAAGAGTATGAGGAACTGACCTTTGCTGAGATTTCGGAAATCATGCAGATTCCGGTCAGCACGGTGAAATCCCGTCTTTATACAGGGCTTCAACAAATGCGCGCGCGGCTGGAAAAGTTGCGCCCCGCATTGTGAACGCAGTAAACCAAACGTCCGAAACTGAGGGAACAAGCAGAGAGAAATTAGCGAGGTAAGGAGGCGAGAAGCCATGAACAAGAAAAACCACGAATGTGATCGCAAAGAAGATTTAGTCGCTTACCTGTACGGCGAAGCGACCGCCGCCGAGAAAAAATCGTTTGAGCAACATTTGAATAATTGCAATGAGTGCGGCGAAGAACTGAAAGCATTTGGGCGGGTGCGCAATGACCTGAGCGCCTGGCAGGTGGGATTTGCGCCGCGCACCGAATTGGTCTTTCAGCGAAGCAAGATGGAAGTGTTGCGCGAATTGATCGGGCTATTTCCGGTTTGGGCGCGCGGCCTGGCAATGGCCGGCGCGGCGGCAGTAATCGTTCTGACAGCGATGTCGGTTTATAACCTAAAGAGCGGCACGACAACCGCCAGCGGTTTGTCCGAACAACAGGTTCAGGCAATGGTCAGCAGAGCCGTCGCGGATGAACGCGCCAAAATGCAGCAACAGAATCAGGCCGAATTTGCCAGCTTCAAAACGGAACTTGCTGCCGAATATCAAACTCAACTGCAAGCCGCCAGCACCGAGCATCAACACAAGCTGGAAGCCATGAAAGCCAGCCTGAAAGCAGAACTGAAAAAATCAAACCAGCAAAACGGCTCGCTTCGTTCCTTCTTTGCCGTCGAAGATGATCGTTCGTATCCGTGGGGAGATTCGCGATGAAAACCGTTCGGAACAATCCCGCTGCCAACAAAATTCCGATCACCTTGTTGATCCTTTTCTGCCTGCTGTTTCAGGCGACCGATCAGGCATTTGGGCAAGGGCTTCGCCGTCCGGCCAAAACCCAGCGACAGATTCAAAAGAAATTGGATAAGCGCGGTGCAAATCAAATTGCTCCTTCCGGCGACACTGCACCTACAACAACCAACCCTGCGGGCACTGTGGTGAAGCAGGATCAGGCACAGCCTCAGAAGCATAGCCTGGACGGAATCAGTCAACGTGGTCCGCGTGCAATGTTCAAGCCGGATGAAGTTGCCATGATGATTCAGGGGTTCGGCAACGCACCCGCGATGATGGTTTTGATGCGCCAGCTTGACCTGACAGAAGAGCAGAAAGTGAAGTTCCGGATGCTGAAACGCCAAATCGGGCCAAAGCTGGTGGATTTACAGGCCGATAAGCGCGCGGCTGAAGCGCAGCTTGAAGATACAATTTATGGCGAAAATTTTGATCCGCAACGAGTCGAAACCCTGGCTGCGCAATCGGCGGAAAAAACTGCGGAGATCATCAAAACCCAGGCGTTCATTGAATCGCAGTTTCGCCAGATTCTGTCGCCGGATCAGTTTTATGTTTTCCGCTTTCTTGTCGGAGAAATGGTGCTGCCACAGCGGCGCGTTCCTCTGCAACAACTGTTGCGGCAACAGCAGCAGCAACGCAGGTTGGGCAATCAGCCAAATGCTCCTACTCGTCCGCCTGACCGGGAATTGCCGGACGGCGGCAACTGAGATTTTCTTGAACAAAGGGCGCGTTGAAAGCGCCCTTTTTCTTTTGGCTCAACCTGCCCAGCTTGGTCAATTCCTCAGCTTCGCCGTAAGATGCCCGCGTTTTTTACTCCACCCAAACAAGGCAAAACTTCATGCGAAAGATTTTTTTCTGCCTGCTGACATCGGCAATCTTCCTGCTCACCAGCACGGCGACGACGGTCAGTCAGCTACGAACGCAGCGGCTGAAAGTCAGCGACAACAAACGCTTTCTGATCAAAGCTGATGGCACGCCGTTTTTCTGGCTTGGCGATACGGCCTGGGAGTTGTTTCACCGCACGAACCGCGAAGAAGCCGACCGTTATCTGAAAAATCGCGCCGACAAAGGATTCACCGTTATTCAAACGGTTGCGCTGGCAGAGCTGGACGGATTGAATGTTCCGAACTCTTACGGTCATCGCCCGCTGATGGACAACGATCCGGCCAAGCCGGATATGAAAGACGGCGAGGCAAACGATTACTGGGATCACGTGGATTACATTATTCGCAAAGCTGAATCGCTGGGCTTGTACATTGGCTTTTTGCCAACCTGGGGCGACAAATGGAACAAAAAATGGGGCGTCGGGCCTGAAGTTTTCAATTCGCAAAATGCCGAAAGTTACGCCGAATGGCTGGGTCGTAGGTATAAAGGTTCAACGAACATCATTTGGGTTTTGGGCGGAGATCGTCCGGTTGAAACCGACACGCACAAAGAGATCATTCGCGCGATGGCGCGCGGGTTGAAGCGCGGAGACGGCGGCACACATTTGATGACGTTTCATCCGACAGGCGGGCAAAGCTCTTCCACTCCATTTCACGCGGACAACTGGCTGGATTTCAATATGCGCCAGAACGGCCACACGCCGGAATTCAATCCGCGCTACGAACAAACCCGCGTTGATTACGACCGCACGCCAACCAAACCCATTCTGGACGGCGAACCGATTTACGAAGACCACCCAATTTCTTTCAAAGCCAAAGACTTCGGACATTCCGTCGCCGCTGATGTTCGCCGCCCGCTGTACTGGGATTTGTTCACCGGGGCATTCGGCCATACCTACGGCCATCATTCGGTTTGGCAGATGTCGCAACCCGGTCGCCAGCCCGTCAACAATCCGCTGCTGCCCTGGCATGAAGCCATTGACCAGCCCGGCGCAGCGCAAATGGGTTACGGCCGCCGGTTGATGGAATCGCGCCCGTTTCTGAATCGGGTGCCGGATGATTCGATTATCGTTCCGGCTGATCCGCCAAGTGCTGTTCCCGGCGCTGGATTGAAACGCTTTGTCGCCACACGCGATCAAGCTGGAACTTACGCGATGGTTTATGTTCCGACCGGACGCAGCTTCAAAGTTCGTATGGACAAAATCAGCGGCGGCAAAGTCAACGCCTGGTGGTTCAATCCACGCGACGGCAAAGCGCGTTTGATCGGCCAGTTTCCAAACACGGGCGAACGCGAATTCACTTCGCCGGATCGTGGAGAAAATCTGGATTGGATTCTGGTGCTGGACGATGTCAGCCAAAACTACCCCGCGCCGGGAAGTCAGTACCGCGCGCGTTAGCAAGCGGAAAAATCTTTGAGAGTACAGACATGCTCAATCCATTGCCAAACCCGAATTACTACACGCCGGAACACGAACAGTTTCGCCAGACGATGCGCGAATTTGTCAGCCGGGAAATTGCGCCGTTCGCAAGCGACTGGGACGAAGCCGAAGAATTCCCGCGCGATTTGTATCGCAAAGCTGCCGCCATCGGTTTGCTTGGATTGAATTACCCGGAAGAGTTTGGCGGGACGCCCGCCGACGGGTTTTATTCGATCATCGCATCGGTTGAGCTTGCCGCCGCTGGCAGCGGAGGCGTTTTGGCTTCGCTGATGTCGCATTCGATTGGCGCGCCGCCGATCCTGAACGCCGGAAGCACCGAAATGAAAGGGCGCGTGCTGCCGCAGATTCTGGCCGGAGAAAAGATTTCGGCGCTGGCGATCACAGAACCTTCGGGCGGTTCGGACGTCGCGGCCATCAAAACCACGGCCATTCACAACGGCGATCATTACCTCGTCAACGGCGAAAAGACGTTTATTACCTCTGGCATTCGCGGCGATTACTTCACGGTCGCCGTTCGCACGAATCCCGAAGACAAAACC